>CALANQ010000201.1 GCA_937926025.1 uncultured Acidimicrobiales bacterium | reverse complement strand
GGCGTTGGCGAGGCCGAAAACGGGGGCTCGGCACTCGGGGTATTGAGCGAGCTGCTCCTGGCCACCGAGAGGGCGGTGGCGGGTGGCGCCCAGCGGACGCTCGGCCTGGTGGCGGCGCCGCTGCGGGCGCGGGGCTGGGACGTGTCGGCGCTGGTGGGCGAGCCCGGTCCGCTGGTCGACGACCTCCTCGCCGACGGCATCACCACCACGGTGACCGCCGATGCCGATGCGGTGGCGGACGCAGCACCGGACGTCGTCCTCTCGATGGGCGCCACGGGCCACGGCTGGGCGGGCGCCGCTGCGGGTCGGGCCGGAATCCCTGCGGCGTGGTGGCTGGACCTGACGCTGCGGGGGCGGCCGGCGGAGGCTCGGGCCACCGGCACCCCGGCCATCGCCGCCGCGGCACCCACCATCCGGGCGGCCGATGCCCTGCGAGCCCGCGCACCCGAGCTGCCCGTGGCGGTCATCGCCCCCGGGGCGACGTGGGGCGACCTCGACCGGCACCGTGCCGCGGCCGACGACGTCCGCCGGTCGCTCGGGATGCCGGCGGACGGTGCGCTGCTGGTGATGGTGGCCCGGCTGGACCCCATCAAGGGACAGGACACCGCCATCGATGCCGTGGCGGCGCTGCGGGCGACCGGCACCGACGTCCACCTGGCCCTGGTCGGCGGGGCGGTGGTGGGCCACGAGGGGGACCTGGTCGAACGGCTCCGGGCCCAGACCGACCGGCTCGGGCTGGCGGACCGGGTGCACCACGTCGGGTTCGTCGACGACCCGGGGCCGTG
The DNA here is from genome assembly GCA_937926025.1 of uncultured Acidimicrobiales bacterium. Lineage (GTDB taxonomy): Bacteria > Actinomycetota > Acidimicrobiia > Acidimicrobiales > Iamiaceae > Aquihabitans. The sequence continues at coordinate 3,611 of CALANQ010000201.1, read as the reverse complement.
GCTGGCCGCCGCCACCATCGCCGTCCAGGCGTCGGCGCACGAGGCGTTCGGCTTGAGCGTGGTGGAGGGCCTGGCCCACGGCGCGCCCACCGTGGCGTCGGCCACCGACGGCCCGAGCGAGATCCTCGACGGCGGCCGCTACGGGGTCCTCACCCCGCCCGGCGATGCCGAGGCCCTCGCCGCGGCGGTGGCGGACCTGCTGGCCGACCCCGACCGTCGGCGGGAGCTGGCCGCCACCGGCCCGGCCCGCGCCGCGGCGTTCACGCCCGTGGCGGCGGCCCGGCGGTGGGACGACCTGCTCCGGACCCACCTCGCCACCGGGCTCGGGCGCCCGTGAGCGCGCCCGCCCGGCCCCCGAACCATGCGAGGGGGCCGGTAGTAGGGTGCCGCCCCGTGTGGCCCGGCAACCCGTTCCGCCACCCCGCCTGGCTGGCCGCCCACACCGAGGTCCTGGAGCCCGAGCTCCGCGTGGAGCGCTGGGGTGCGGACCCCGACGGGCGGGCCGTCACCGTCCATGCCGAAGGCGGCCCGCTGCGCATGGCGGGCGACCGCCTGAGCGACCGGCTCGACCCGCCGGGGAACGCGCTGGCCGAGGCGGGCGACCCCGCCCCCGCCCCTGACCAGCCCCTGTGCCTCCGCCGCCTGCCGTACGCCACGGCCCAGGTCCTGGCGGCTCGGATCGGCGCTGTCGCCCGGGTGACCGAGGTGGAGGCCAGCCCGACGGTCCGCCTCGCCGGCACCACCTGGGACGGCTACCTGGCCCGACCCGACGCCCGGCGCTCCCGGCGCATCGCCGCCCAGGCGGAGCGGACCCTCGCCGAGCCCGATGTGGGCGTGGTGGTGGCCGACGACCCGGCCAGCATCGGGCCCGCGCTCGACCAGCTGGTGCGGCTGCACCACCTCCGCTTCGGCGACCGGTCGCGCTCGTTCGAGCCGCGCAAGCACGCCACCGTCACCACCGCCGCCACCGCCATGGCCGCCGATGGGGCCGCCTCCGTCCGCACCCTGCTCATCGACGACGAGCCGGTGGCGGCCCTGTTCCTGCTGGCCGGGGAGGACGCCACCTGGTTCCACCAGTCCGGCTGGGACCCCGCGTTCGCCGACCGCTCCGTCGGCCGCACGTTGCTGGTCGACGCCATGCGGGCATCGTGCGACCAGGGTCGGGACTTCCACCTGCTCTGCGGCGACCACGAGTACAAGCAGTGGTGGGCCACCGACGACCAGCCGGTGGCGGCGGTGGAGGTGACCCGGTGGTGATCGGTCATGGCGGCGATCCCGCGGTGCTGGTGACCCGGTGGTGACCATCGAGCCGCTCGAGCCGATCGTCGGCGACGCCACGGTCACCCGCCGCGCTCGGGTGCACGGCTCGCACGGGGCCGACGCGGTGAGCATCGAGATCCCCACCGCGCTCGTCGGCGACGTCGACGACCACAGCCACCTGACGGGCCTCGGCATCTGGCCAGCCATCCTCGCCGGCACGGACCTGCACGTCGCCGCCCCGGTGGCACCCGGCCACCTCGGCCGGGTCCAGCGCCTGCTCCACGTGTACCGGTCGTGGGACCCGAGCCTCCCCCTGCCCACGGTCAGCGCCGAGGGCGAACGGCCGAGCGCCGCAGATCCCGGCCCCGGCACCGCGGCGTACTTCTCCCGCGGGGTGGACTCCATGTTCGAGGCGGCGCTGGACACCGCAGCTCGGCCGCCGCTCACGCACCTGGTGTTCCTCGACGGCATCGAACCGAGGCACTCCCCCGCCGTCGCCGCCGGCGAGGTCGAGCAGGCCACCGCCGCCGCCGCGCTGCTGGGCCTCCCGCTGGTGGTCGTGCGCACCGATGCCCACGCGCTCACCGGGCACGCCCGCGACTGGGCCGACGTGCACGGGTGCGTCCTGGCCGCGCTGGCCACCAGCCTGGGCGGCGAGGTGGGCGAGGTCGTGATCCCGTCCACCGACAGCCTGGCCACGCTGGTCCCGTACGGCTCGCACCCCCTGCTCGACCCGCTGCTGTCGACCCCGACGCTGACCGTCCGCCACGGCGACCTGTCGGCTGGCCGGGCCGGCAAGGTGGCCGCCCTCGCCACCCAGCGGCCGGACCTGCTGCCCTTCCTGAAGGTCTGCTACGAGGAGGACCGGGTCGACAACTGCGGGCGCTGCGGCAAGTGCATCATCACCATGGCGGCCCTGATGGGGGCCGATGCCCTCGACGCTGCCACCGGGTTCCCCGACTCGGTCCCGATCGACGAGCTGCGGGCCATGCGGCCGGCTCCGTTCCAGTCACGCCAGCACTGGGTCGACGTCGTGCGCCTCCTCGACGACACGGGCCGCGCACCTGAGGTGCGCGACGCCATCCTCCACGCGCTGCGGCGGGCGGCCCGCCCCGACGCCAAGGGCTGGCGGCGCATCATCCGGGAGAAGCGAGCCGGGATCCGGCCGTCCCTGCACCCGTCGTGGAAGGACCCGGCCCGCGGCATCGACTGGCTGCACCACACCGAGACGGTGCGGGTGATGGACGAGGGCTGGTCCGAGCGCCTCGGCCACCCCCTGCCCCCGCTCCCCGAGGACCTCCGCCCCCGCTGACCGAGCCCGCACCACCGATCGAGACCCGCTGCCAACTTCGTGTGGTTGCGGGACATCGGCGCCCCAGATCCACACGAAGTTCGGGACGGGGCGGTGAACCTCTGCCCGCTGGACGGCGGGATCAGCCGAAGGCCAGCGCCGGTTCGGTGGACGTGGTGGTCGGTGCCGAGGTGGTGCTGGTGGGCGGTTCGGTGGTGGTGGTCGGCGGCGCCGTCGACGTCGAGGTGCTCGGCGCAGGCGGTGCGGTCGCGGTGGTCCCGCGGTCCGAGGCCGGGGCCGTGGGGGCGTGGTAGGGCCGGCACGGCTGGCCGCGCAGGCCCGGGCACGCCGGGTAGCCCGTGGGGATCGTCAGCCCGGGCACGACGGGGAGCGCCACCGACGACGGGTGCGACGCCGTGCGGGCCACCGAGTTGGTGGGCGTGCCGGGGAGCAGCTGGTCGAACGCCCAGGCGATGCGGTCGCCGCCAGGGGCGGACACGATGAGCCGGATCTTGCTGCCGGCCCGGAACGCGTGGGCGAACGGGTAGATCTCCACCCGCACCGACGAGAACTCGTCGGCGGGCAGCGGTGCGGCATCGGCCTCGAGCATCGTGGGGAGCGGCTGCAGCGCCGTGGACTTGGGGCCGAGCTTGCGGACGCTGGCCCGCATCCAGCCGCTCTGCACCAGGTACTCCTTGCCGTCGGGTCGCACCTCGGTGAGCGTCACCTGGAGATCGGTGTCCGCGGCGGAGGACTTCAGCCACAGGTCGACGCTGCCGGAGCCGATCATCGTGGTGTTCTGGCTGAGCGCCGGCGACAGGTAGGTCAGCGACTTGCCGGCCACCGGGTCGGCCCACCGGTACGGCGGGTACTGGGCCCAGTCACCGCCGCCGGTGGTGGAGGTGCGGGGCCGGGCCGCCGGGTCCGAGACGTAGGAGTCGACGGCGGTGGCATCGTCGTCGGCCGCGGTCGGCGCGGTCTGGGTGAGGGTGCCGTCGGCGCCGAAGTACCAGCGCTGGGCGGTGACCCCGGCCATCGGGTACGACCGGACGTCCTTGGC
>CALANQ010000200.1 GCA_937926025.1 uncultured Acidimicrobiales bacterium | reverse complement strand
GACAACGAGGCGTACGCCACCCAGCTCTACCGCAACCTGTTCACCCGGGAGCCGGACTCCGGCGGCCTCGACTACTGGACCCGGCGACTCGACGGCGGGGCCAAGCGCGGCTGGGTGATGCGCCAGATGTGCGAGTCGTCGGAGTACCAGCGCAAGACCAGCGCCCAGGTGAAGGTCATCCAGGTCCACGCCGCCATGCTCAAGCAGGCGCCGTCCGCCGCGGAGTACAAGCGGTGGACCGACTGGATCGCGGCGGCCGGCACCACCGGCGTGGTCGACCTGGTGGAGTACCTGCGCAAGGGCACCACCTACAACGCCCGCTTCTGACGGCTTCGGAGGCCTCGGGTCCAGCGTGGGATGATCGGGGCATGGCCACGCCGACCGATCCCGAGCTGCTCGAAGCCGCCGTCACCATCATCCGCAAGGCCGGGGACCTCACCCTCCAGCACTTCCGGCGCGACGACCTGGCCATCGACCGCAAAGGCGACGGCACGCCCGTGACCGTGGCCGATCGCGCCGCGGAGCGCCTGGTGCGCGAGGAGCTGGAGCGGCTGTTCCCCGACGACGGGATCCTGGGCGAGGAGGAGGCGGAGAAGATCGGCACCTCCGGGCGGCGCTGGATCCTGGACCCCATCGACGGCACCAAGGCCTTCACCCACGGCGTGCCGCTCTACACCAACCTCCTGGCGCTCGAGGACGACGAGGGCATCGCCATCGGCGTCATCAACGTGCCCGCCCTGGGCGAGACGGTGGCCGCCGGCCGGGGCCTGGGCTGCTTCGCCAACGGCGCGCCCGTCTCGGTCAACGACCACGCCACCCTCGACGGCGCCTGCATCAGCACCAGCGGCTTCAACATCTGGAGCGACGCCGCCATGCTGCGCGTCAAGGAGACCGGCATGCAGCCGCGCACCTGGGGCGACGGCTACGGCTACGTCCTGGTGGCCACGGGCCGCATCGAAGCCATGGTCGACCCCGTGGCCGAGCTCTACGACCTGGCGCCGATGCCCATCATCTTGTCGGAGGCCGGCGGCCGCTTCACCAGCTACGCCGGGGTCGAGGGCCCGGGCCACGGCAGCGGCGTCGCCACCAACGGCAAGGTGCACGACGACATCCTCGCCCTGCTCCAGGACTGACGTGGCTGCTGTGGCGCTCGCTGCCCTCCTCGCCCAGTCCGCACCGCCCGACACCAGCGGTTCGGACTCCGCGGTGCTGATCGTCGGGGTGCTGCTCGTGACGATCGTGATCGTCGTCGTGGTGGCCCGGCGCAACCGGTCGTGACCCCGGGCGCTCGCGCCCGCTCGGGCTTGGCGCTCGCCGCCGCGGCGCTGGTCCTGCTGCTCACCGCGGATCCGGCCGCCGCCGACCCGCCCCGGCCCACCGACTACCGGTCCACCATCACCGACGTCGCCCCCGCGCTCCCCTCCGGGGTGGAGCTGCGCATCATCGGCGGCGACTCCCTCCTGGAGCTGTCGGTGGCAGAGGGCCACACCGCCGCGGTGGCCGACTACCCGACGTCCGACGACGCCGAGCCCGTCCCGTACCTCCGGTTCGAAGCCGACGGCACCGTCCGCCGCAACGCCCTCGCCGTGGCCACCACCGCCAACGACCGCCGCTTCGGATCGTCGACCACCGTCCCCGACCCCGACGCCGCGCCCCGCTGGGAGGTGGTGGCCGGCGACGGCACCTACGCCTGGCACGACCACCGGATCCACTGGATGTCCCCGAAGGCGCCCCGCAACGTGGGCCCCGACGGCGTGGTCGACCTGGGCGGGGCCGACGGCACGTGGTCCGTGCCGATCACGGTCGACGACCGACCCACCGTCGTCACCGGCGAGCTGGTCCTGGAGCCGCGGCCGTCCGCCGCCGGCTGGCTCCCAGCCATCGCCGTGGTCTTCGGGGTCACCGCGCTGGTCGGGCGGCGCTTCGGCGCCCGCGCCGCGGCCGTCATCGCCCTCCTGGCCGGTGCGGGGGCCACGGTCGCCGCGCTGGCCACCGCCCGGGCGGTGCCGCCCGAGGCCGGGGGCAGCACCGTGCCGGTCGTCGTGGCGCTCGTCGCCGTGGCCGCCGCGCTGGTGGCCCTGTTCGGCCCCGTCCGGGCCCGTCCCGCCGGCCAGGCCGCCGCCGCGGCCGCGCTCCTGGGCTGGGCCGCCACCCGCTGGACGGTGCTGACCCGAGCGGTGCTCCCCACCACCCTGGCGCCCGGTCTGGACCGCCTGGCCACGGCCGTCGCCCTCGGGGTGGGGGCCGCCGTCGTGCTGCTGCTCGTCCGCCCTCCGGACACCCCCGGTGCGACCGACGCGTAGAGCGAGATATTGGTGGGTATGGCTTCACCCAACGTGGTGCATGCCGATGGATGGCGGGCATGGAAGCTGTTGGAACCATCTTGGAGCGGGAAGGTGAAGCGCTCGAGGTCCTGCTCTTCAAACTGGTCGAGATCAACCTGCTGATCGAGGCCGGGGAGGCCCGGTTCCTGCCCCGTGCGACCCGTGAGGTGGAGCGGGCCCGCACCCGGGCCCGGGAGCTGGATCTGCTCCGTGCCGCCACCGTCGCCGACGGCACCGCCACCCTGCGGCACCTGGCCGCGAGCGCTCCGGGACCGTGGCCGGCCATCCTGCGGGACCACCACGACGTCCTGAGCCGCCTGGTGTCGGAGATCGAGGTCGTCGCCCACCTCAACGCCCGCCTGGCGCGAGAGGGCCTCGAGCAGCTGGCCCGTCAGCCCGTGCCGGCCGCGGTCGGCGCCGGTGCGCCGGTGGCCGGCCGGCCCATCCGCAACGCCGAGCTGGACCGCCTCGCCCGCGGGGCCGCCCTCGACGCCGTCCTGGGCACCGCCGCCCGCCTCCGGATGCCCGACCTCATCGAGTTCCTCCGCTAGCTGCCCCGTCCCCTCGCCCCCGGCCACCCGTTCGGCGGCGGCGGGGTCGATGCGTCAGGAGTCCCGGGCGCTCACGGCCCTTCTCGGGTGTAGGCGTCCCACGGGCCGTCGGTGCAGTACGCCGGTGTCGGGCAGAACCGGTCGGTCGGCTCGAGGGTCTCCGGGTCGAAGCGGATGCGGTAGGTCTGATCGAGGTCGTCGACCACCTCGACCGTCGTCGGGCCCGTGAAGCGCACCTTCCTCGGCCTCGGCATCTCCACGGACCGCCAGAACCACTCCCGCCCTTCGCCGTCCACCCGCTCGATGGCGAGGTTCCAGGCACCGTCGATCATGGCGGTCCACTCGTAGGTCACGACCTGGTAGTCCCCGGTGGGCGAGAGGACCCGGTCGCCGGGTGTTCCCCACTCCGGCTGGCCGAGGCGCCCGACCACGACGACCGCAGCCACGAGACCGAGCGCGCCCACGACCACCGCGGCGCCGACCGCGACCGCGATGCGCCCGCGCCGCCTCCGCTGCGTCGGCTCCCCCGCCATGTCGGCAGTGTCGCCGTCGACGGTGAGGGGCGCAAGCCGTCCTCCCCACCACCGATCTCCTCCCGGTTCGGCGCGGGCGCCGTGCGACGCCGTGCCCCGGGGCCGTGGCCCGGGAACGACAGAACCGGGTCCCGTGGGACCCGGTTCCGTGGACACGCATCGTCGGAACGAGGCGGTGTGGATGGTTCGGGGCGCCGGTGGGCGGCGCCCCGAGATCGGTTCAGGCGGTGGCGACCTCGCCGATGCGGTCGTGCCAGTGGGAGGCCTCGCCGATGGCGGAGGCGTAACCGGCCTTGCGGCGGGCGACCCGGCCCTGCGGCGACTCCAGCGGCTCGCCGTTGTCGGCCTCGTACTGGGCGGTGATGCCCTCGCGGAGCATCTCCAGCGCCTCGGAGCGCAGCTGCGAGATGCGGCTCTCGGTCACGCCCAGGAAGCTGGCGAGCTCCTGGGACTTGCGGCCCTCCAGGAAGTAGCCGACCACGACCAGGCGGTGGCGCTCCGGGAGCAGGTGCACGGCGTCACGGAGGTACGCCTTGAGCTCGCGGCTCTCGAGCTCCTCGGAGGGCTCGAGCGTGGCGTCGTCGGTGAGGACCTCCACCAGGGTCAGGTCCTCGTCGCCGTCGTTGACGTCGTACTCGAGGGCCAGCACCACGGAGCGGAACATCTTGTCCTGCAGGCGGCGCAGCTCGTCCTTGGAGACCCCGAGCGCCTCGGCGGTCTCGTCGGCCGACGGCATGCGGCCGAGGTTGCTGGCCAGGCGCTGCTCGATCGACTCGAGCCGGCGGGCGAGGTTGCGGACCGAGCGGGGCGCCCAGTCGGCGGCCCGGACCGCATCGAGGATCGCACCCCGGATGCGCTGGGCGGCGAAGCGGTCGAACGGGACCCCGCGGGACTCGTCGTAGCGACGAGCCGCCTCGACCAGTCCGAGGGCGCCGGCGGTGGCCAGCTCCTCACGGTCCACGTGGCGGGGGAAGTTCACCGCCACCTGGAAGACCACGTGGCGCACCAGCGGCAGGTGGTCTTCGATCAGCTTGTGGGTTTCTCGCTCGGTCTCGGTCGTCATCTCATCGCCCTCTTTCGTGTTGACCCGTGTCCAGTGGGTGCAGAGGGTTACGGACCGAAGTTGAGGCGACTTGAACGATTTCTTTGCGAAACCGCTCTCGATCGGCCTGTTTTGGGGATGTTTGAGTCGTTCGACCCAGATGACGCCGAGAAATTCTCGCACACCGTGGCGAAGAAACCACTGATGGTGGCTGACCTGCGGGTTCAGCCGAACTCGGCGACCTTCACCCCTCGACGGGCCAGCTCCCGGAGGAACGGGCGCACCTCGACGAGGGTGGCCAGGCCCGACGCACCGGCGTGGCGGGCCCGCCCCGCACCCAGCTCCACGGCGGCCAGCGCGGCCACGGCGCCGCCGGCCACGCCCGGACGGTCCATGGCGCCCAGGATCTCCACCGAGATGCCGTCGTCGCCCCGACCCCGCACCTCCACCCGGACGGCACCCAGGCCCCCTTCCGGGTGCGGAGGGCGCAGCATGGGCAGGCGGGCGGTGAGGCGGTCCCGACGGGTGGCGGCCAGGCGGGCCGTCACCCGACCGACCCCGGCGAACGCGGGAACCAGCAGCAGCGGATCGGGCAGGGCCGCCCGGTCGCAGTCGGCGGCGCCGATGGGGTCGGGGAACCAGCTCAGCTCGCGGCCCCAGCCGGCCGCCCGCCGCTGCC
>CALANQ010000199.1 GCA_937926025.1 uncultured Acidimicrobiales bacterium | reverse complement strand
GCCGGCATGTACCTGGCGAAGCAGGAGGGCTGGTACGAGGACGCCGGGCTCGACGTGACGTTCGTGGAGCCCGGCGAGGCCGGGAGCCTGCAGGCCCTGGCGGCTGGCAAGGGAGAGGTGGCCGTGTCGGTGCAGGAGGAGCTGATCCCGGCCCGGGCCGCGGGCCTGCCGGTGCAGTCGATCGCCGCGATCATCCAGCACAACACCTCGAGCCTGGTCTCGCTCGCGTCCGACGGCATCGAGCAGCCGAAGGACCTGGAGGGCAAGACCTACGGGGGCTACGGCGGCCAGCTCGAGCAGGCGCTGCTGGAGAAGCTGGTCACCTGCGACGGCGGCGACCCGAGCAAGGTGAGGTCCGTCGATGTGGGCGAGGCCGACTACCGCATCGGTCTGGAGCGGAACCAGTACGACGCCGTGTGGATCTTCGATGGCTGGGACGGCATCCGCCTGGAGCAGGAGGGCGTCGACACCAACACGATCCCGTTCATCGACCACACCGACTGCATCCCGGACTGGTACACCCCGCTGCTGGCCACCTCCACCAAGGTCGAGGAGGGCCGTGCCGACGACCTCACAGCGTTCACGGCCGCCACCGCCAAGGGCTACCAGGCGGCCATGGAGGACCCCGACGCCGCGTCCGAGGCGCTCCTCGCCCAGACCGACGACCTCGACCCCAAGCTGGTGAAGGCCAGCGCGGAGTACCTGAGCACCCGCTACGCCGACGACCCGGCGGCGTGGGGCCAGCAGGAGGAGGCGGTCTGGGAGGACTTCGCGGCGTTCCTCCTCGACGCCGGACTCATCGACAAGCCCATCGACGTGGAGCAGGCGTGGACGAACCAGTTCCTGCCGAAGGGCTGACTCCCGCCGTCGAGGTCCGGGGCCTGACCGTCGTCTGGCCCGGACCCGACGGCGATCGGCCCGCGGTCGACGGGTTCGACCTGGCGGTCGAACCCGGCACGTTCGTGTCGCTCGTCGGCCCCAGCGGCTGCGGCAAGAGCACGGTCCTGCGGGCCGTGGCCGGCCTGCTGGTGCCCGACGGGGGCACCGTCGCCGTCGACGGGCGCGACGTGGCCGGCCGACCCGGTGCGGTGGCGTGGCTGCCCCAGCGCGACGCGCTCCTCCCGTGGCGCCGGGTCCTCGGCAACGCCGTCCTCGGCGCCGAGCTGCACGGCGTGCCCCGGGCCGAGGCGGAGGACCGCGCCCGCCGCCTGCTCGACCGCTTCGGCCTGGCCGGCACCGAGGACCTGTGGCCGTCGGAGCTGTCGGGCGGCATGCGCCAGCGCGTCGCCGTGCTGCGCACGTTCCTGACCCCCACGCCGGTGCTGCTCCTCGACGAGCCGTTCGGGGCTCTCGACGCCCTCACCCGCCGCCAGATGCAGGCGTGGCTGCAGGAGGTCCTAGCCGGCACCGAGGCCGGCGGAGCCCGGACCGTGGTGCTGGTCACCCACGACGTGGAGGAGGCGCTGCTCCTGTCGGACCGGGTGGTGGTGATGTCGCCGGCGCCGGGCCGCCTCGTGGCCGACGTGGCCGTCGGGTACCCGCGGCCCCGGGCCAGCACCCTGGTCGCCGATCCCGGCTTCGTGCGCCAGCGCGCCGAGCTGCTCGACGCCCTCGGCGCCTGAGCCGGTTTCGGCCTCCGCGCGCCACGCAGCACACTGGCGGGGTGGACATCTCGGCCGAGCTCACCGCCCCCTGCACCCCGGAGGTGTTGTTCGCCTGGGTGCGGGACCTGGAGCGGTACCCCGAGTGGCTGGAGATCGTCCCCCAGGCCCAGCCGGCCGACGACGGCTCCTGGGCCGTCGACCTCCGCGGTCGCATGGGGCCGCTGGCCCGCACCAAGCGGCTCCGCATGGTCCGGTCCGAGCTGGTCGAGCCGAGCCGCGTGGTGTTCGAGCGGGCCGAGCAGGACGGCCGGGACCACAGTCCGTGGAAGCTCGAGGTCGACGTGGTCCCCGCCGACGACGGCGCTCGGCTGACGATGGCCCTCCACTACGGCGGCGGGCTGTTCGAGCCGCTCATCGAGCGGGTCCTGCGCGACGAGATCGAGCGGTCGCGTCAGCGGCTCCTCGCACTGGTCAGCGGCGAAGCGGGGTAGCAGGGCGGATGGCAGCAGAGGAAGCGGCGCTGGGCGCCGACGTCACCGATGAGGGCACCCGGTTCGCGGTCGCATCGGGCGTGGCCGAGCGCATCGAGGTGTGCCTGTTCGACGGCGACGGGATCGAGACCGATCGCGTCGACCTGACCCCCGACGGCACCGGGACCTGGACGGCCGACGTGGGCGGCGCCGGTGCGGGCCAGCGCTACGGCTTCCGGGTCCACGGCCCCGGCAACCCGGCGGAGGGGCATGCCTGCGACCCGGCCAAGCTCCTGATCGACCCGGCGGCCCGACGCGTGGCCGGCGAGCTGCGCTGGGCCCCCGAGCTGGTCACCCCGGGCGTGGACTCGGCGCCGCTGGTGCCCCGCTCGGTGGTGGTCGCCCCGCCGACCGCCCCGCCGCCGCCGGTGCCGGACCGCCGATCGTGGGCCGACACCGTGGCGTACGAGGCCCACGTCGGCCACCTCACCACCCGCCACCCGCTGGTCCCCGCCGAGGAGCGCGGGCGCTACCCGGGCCTCGGCGCACCGGTGGTGGTCGACCACCTGCAGCGCCTCGGCGTCACCGCGGTGGAGCTCCTGCCCGTGCAGCACTTCGTCAGCGAGTCCGGGCTCGTGGCCCGGGGCCTCCGCAACGTGTGGGGCTACAACCCGCTCGCCTGGGGCGCGCCGCACGCCGGGTACGCGTCGGCCGGGGCCAGCCCCGTCACCCAGCTGCGGGCCGCGGTGGCCGCCCTGCACGAGGCGGGCATCGAGGTGTGGCTCGACGTGGTGTTCAACCACACGTGCGAGGGGAGCCTGGGCTCGGGCCCGATCCTCTCCTGGCGCGGCTTCGACAACGCCGCCGCCTACCGTCTGATCGAGGGTCCCGACGGGCTGGTCGACGACGACGTCACCGGCTGCGGCAACGCGGTCGACACCGGTTCGGATCCGATGCGCCGCCTGATCCGCCAGCTGCTGGTCCGCTGGGTGGAGGAGTGGGGGATCGACGGGTTCCGCTTCGACCTGGCCGCCACCCTCATCCGCGAGGACGACGGCCCCACCGCTGCCTCCGCCTTCCTCGCCGACCTCGCCGCCGAGCCCCGCCTCGCCGGCACCCGCCTCATCGCCGAGCCGTGGGACACCGGGCTCGGCGGCTACGCCGTGGGCGGCTTCCCCGCCCCCTGGCGCGAGTGGAACGACCGCTTCCGCGACGACGTGCGCGACGTGTGGCGGGGCGAGCCCGGCCGCTGGCCGGCGTTGGCCAGCCGCCTCACCGGCAGCGCCGACCTGTTCCACGGTCCCGACCCCGAGCCGCCCCGCGACGCCACCACCGGCATCAACGCCGTCGCCACCCACGACGGGTTCACCGTGGCCGACCTGGTCACCTACGCGGAGCCGGTGGGCGGCGGCCACGGCCAGCGCTCGTCCAACTCCGGCCTCGAGGGTCCGACGGCCGACCCCGAGGTGAACGCCCGCCGGCGCCGCCGGCAGCGGGCGCTCCTCGGCACCACCCTGCTGGCCCAGGGCGTGCCCATGATCAACAGCGGCGACGAGATCGGCCGCAGCCAGGGCGGCGTCGCCGACGGGTACACGCTGGACCCCGACGAGGCCGGCCTGCCCTGGCCCGAGGCCGACTGGGACCTGGCCGCCTGGGTGGCGGCCGCCGTCGCCCTGCGCCGCCGCCACCCCGCCCTGCGCCGCGCCGGGTGGGTGGCACCGGAGGACCCGCAGATCACGTGGCTCACCGCCGACGGCGACGAGTTCGAGGACGGCGCGTGGACCGACCCGCACCAGCACGCCCTGGGCGTGCTCCTGGCGGGACCGGACGACGGCGACGCGACGGCGCTCGTGCTGGCCGCCCCGTGCGAGCCGGTGGTGTTCACCCTGCCGGAGGGGTCGTGGTGGGTGGCGCTCGACGCCGCTTCGGACCGCAACGACCGGCCCGTGTCCGATCCGGTGGCGCGGGAGCTGGCGGTGGAGGCCCCCGGCCTGGTCGTGCTGGTCGACCGTCCGTAGCCGGAGGTTTGCCCGGTCGGCGGCGCGGCCTCATAGGGTGTCGCCCGTGAAGATCGGCATCCTCGGAGGAACCGGCCCGGCTGGCAGCGCACTCGCCGCCCGGCTCGCATCTGTCGGCTACGAGACCATCATCGGTTCTCGTTCGAAGTACCGGGCCATGGAGACCGTCGACAAGCTCCTGGCGGAGTGGTCGGGCCGAGATCTCCGGATCGTCGCCGGCGACAACGCCATGGCCGCGTCGGCCGACGTGGTGGTCATCGCCACCCCGTGGGACGGTGCCTACGGCACGGCCACGTCGGTGGCCGACGAGCTGTCGGGCAAGGTCGTCATCTGCATGGCCAACGCCCTGACCCGCATCGGCAAGGAGTTCCAGCCGCTGGTCCCGCCGCGCGGCTCGGTGGCCGCCAGCGTCCAGGCCGCCGTGCCCGGCTGCCAGGTGGCCGCCGGCTTCCACCACGTGCCGGCCAAGGAGCTCGGCGACCTCGACCACCCGATCGAGTCCGACGTGCTCATCTGCTCGGACTTCCCCCGAGCCACCGAGGTCACGTCCCAGATCGTGGCGTCGGTGCCCAACATGCGCCCGCTCGACGCCGGCGGCCTGTCGCAGGCCACGCCCATCGAGTCGTTCACGGCGGTGCTGCTCCAGCTCAACGTGCACTACAAGACCCGGGTGGCCGTGAAGTTCACCGGCATCCCGGAGCCCGAGCCGGCCGCTGCGGCCCCGGAACCGGTCGACGCCGACGGTGAGTGAGCCGAGCGCGTCTGCGGCGGCGCCCATGCGCCTCTACGACACCGCTCGGCGGGCGGTCGTGCCCTTCGAGCCCGGACCGCTCGTCACCATGTACACGTGCGGCATCACGCCGTACGACGCCACCCACTTCGGGCACGCGGCCACCTACCTGACCTACGACGTCCTCCAGCGGCGCCTGCGGGACCGGGGCCACGAGACCCGCTGCGTCCGCAACATCACCGACGTCGACGACGACCTGCTCCGCAAGGCCCGGGAGCTCGGGGTCCACTACCTCGACCTGGCCGCCGGCGAGATCGCACGCTTCGACGACGACATGGAGGCCTTGGAGCTGCTCCCCAGCTGGAGCGAGCCGCGCGCCACCTCCGCCATCGCCGACATCCGGGGCTTCATCGGCATGGTCCTCGACCGCGGGTACGCCTACGAGTCCGGTGGCTCGGTGTACTTCTCCGTGGGCAGCTGGGACCGCTTCGGCGAGGTCAGCCACTACGACCGCGACGAGATGCTGCGCCTGGCCGCCATCCACGGCGGCAACCCCGACGACCCCAACAAGCGCGACCCGCTGGACTTCGTCCTGTGGCAGCCGTCGGCCCCCGACGAGCCGTTCTGGGAGTCCCTCTGGGGGCCGGGCCGCCCCGGCTGGCACATCGAGTGCTCCGCCCTGGCGCTGCGGGAGCTGGGCACCACCATCGACCTCCACGGCGGCGGCAGCGACCTGGTGTTCCCGCACCACGAGTGCGAGGCCGCCCAGTCCGAGGCGGCCACCGGCGAGCCGTTCGTCCGCCACTGGATGCACCAGGCGATGGTCCGCATGGACGGCGAGAAGATGTCGAAGTCGCTCGGCAACCTCGTGTTCGTCAGCGAGCTCCGCAAGGAGTGGGACACCCGGGCCATCCGCCTGGCCGCGGTGGCCAACCACTACCGCACCCCGTGGGAGTGGCACGACGGCATCATGCCGGAGGCCGCCGCCCGCCTCGATGCCTGGATGGCGGTCGGTCAGGGCGACGGCGCCCTCGACGCGGTGCGGACCGTGCTCGACGACGACCTCGACACCCCCGCCGCGGTGGCGGCCATCGACGCCGCAGCCGCCGCTGGTCAGGGCGTCAGCGCAGCCGCCGCCCTGCTGGGCGTCGACCTCACCCGAGCCTGAACTCCACCTGACGTCACCGTCAGC
>CALANQ010000198.1 GCA_937926025.1 uncultured Acidimicrobiales bacterium | reverse complement strand
CGGCGATGGCGGCACCGATCGAGGCGGAGTCGCTGAGGGCGACCTGCACCTTGCCGCTGAGCAGCTTGGCGACGCCGGTGTCGGGACCGGAGATGCCGGTCACCTTCGAGAAGCCGGCGTCCTCGTAGTAGCCGTTCTCCTCGGCGTAGTACTCACCGGCGAACTCCTCGTTCTTGATCCAGGAGTACTGCATGGTGATGTCGCCGAAGTCGCCGGAGCCGCTCTCGCTGCTGCCGCCGTCGCTCGACGAGCTGGATGAATCGCTGGAGCCGCAGCCGGTGAAGATCAGCGCTGCGCCCGCGAGCAGCGCGAAGGCCTTCAACCCTCGTGTGCCCCGTCGGGTGGAACCACTCATTCGTTTCTCTCCGATGTCTCGAACGCCCGGCCGCGGAGCGGGCGCGGGATCGGTTGGGCACCGTACGGAGGCCGCGTTTCCGGTCAGCGTGGGAAATGTTTCGCGAGTGTTAAACGCCGCGCAACCAGGTTTGGATCAGGTGCGGACGGGTCGGAGCGCATCGGGGGTGAGGCTGGCGATGGTGGGGTAGCCGTCGATGGCCATGGTGATGTCGATCTCCGCGAGCAGGCAGCTCAGGACGTGTTCGACGCCCGCTTGGCCCCCCACGGCGAGGCCGTAGGTGTAGGGCCGGCCGATGCCGACCGCGGTGGCCCCGAGCGCCAGGGCCTTCACCGCGTCGGGTCCCGAGCGGATGCCGGAATCGAAGATGACGGGCGTGTCACCGGATGCCTCGACGATGCCCGGAAGGCAGTCGAGCGCGGGCAGCCCGCCGTTGGCCTGGCGGCCGCCGTGGGTGGAGCAGTAGATACCGTCAATCCCCCGGTCGATGGCCTGGCGGGCGTCGTCGGGGTGGCAGATCCCCTTCAGCAGGAGCGGCAGGTCGGTGAGCGAGCGCAGCCAGTCCAGGTCGTCCCAGCCGAGCGACTGGTTGCCGAACGTCATCGCCCAGTGGCCGGTGGCGGCCTGCAGGTCGTCTTCCGGCGTGGCGCTGAGGCGGGAGCGGAACACGGGGTCCGAGAAGTAGTTGGCCAGGCACAGGCCCTGGAGCTGCGGGAAGCTGGCGATGGTGAGGTCCCGCGGCCGCCACCCGAGGGTGAGCGTGTCGAGGGTGACGACGATGGCGGAGTACCCAGCGGCCTCGGCCCGGTGCACGAAGCTCTCCGTCAGCTCCCGGTCGTTCGGCGGGTACAGCTGGAACCAGCCGGGCGTGTCGCCGAGGGCGGCGGCCACGTCCTCCATGGGGTCCATCATCAGCGTCGACGCCACCATCGGGACGCCGCTCGAGGCGGCGGCCTGCGCCACCAGCAGGTCGCCGTGCTGGTCGGGGTCGATGATGCCGATCACGCCCACCGGCGCCATCATCAGCGGCGTCGGCAGGGTGCGGCCGAACAGCTCGATGCTGACGTCGCGCTGGGCGGCGCCGGCGAGCATGCGGGGCACCAGGCCCCACCGGTCGAAGGCGCTGATGTTGGCCCGCTGGGTGCGTTCGTCGCCGGCACCGCCGGCCACGTACGACCACAGCTGCTCGGTCATCACCTCCTCGGCCTTCCGCTCGAGGTCGGCGTAGGACATGGGCAGCTCGGGGCGCACCCCGGTGAGCCCGTTGAGGTAGATCGAGAACTGCCAGTCTCCGTAGTTCGCCATCGTGTCCTCAGTTCCCGGCGAGGCGGGCGACGACGGGGGCCATGGCCTCCATGGCGTCGCGCTGCACGACGATGTAGCTGGCGTCCCAGCGCTCGCGGTTGGCCTCGATGGACTCGCAGATCTGGTCCACTGTGCCCACCAGGGCGTGGGGGAACTCCAGCAGGTCCGACGGCGAGATGCCGAAGAGCGGAGCGAAGTCGTTCGCCACCTGCTCGCGGTCGTCGGTGACGATGCACGCGTAGTTGAGGAGGTTGATCTCGATGTCGGCGTAGCGGTCGCCGGCGGCGTCCTTCACCCAGCGGAGCTTCTCGTCGGTGACGTCGGCCAGGCCGGTGCGGGCGGCGTCGGCGTCGACGGCACCGTTCGGGATGGTGGGGTTGATCCCGATGATGTCGGCGTGGCGGCCGGCGATGGTGAGCATGCGCTTGAGGCCGCCGCCGATGAGGATCGGCGGCCGCGGCGACTGGACCGGCTTGGGCAGCCCGTCCATCCCGGTGATCGTGTAGTGCTCGCCCTCGAAGGTGACCGGGTCGGGCCCGAGGAGCCCGGTGATGATCTCGAGGCCCTCCTCGAACCGGTCGACGCGGACCTTGGGCTCGTCGTAGGGGATGCCGGACTGCTCGTAGTCGCTGATCATCCAGCCGGCGCCGAGGCCCAGCTCGAGCCGCCCATCCGAGAGGACGTCGATGGAGGCCATCTCCTTGGCCAGCACGACGGGGTGCTTGTAGTCGTTGTCGAACACGAGCGCCCCGACCCGGAGGTCGGTGGTGGCGTCGGCGGCGGCCATCATCGCCGGGACGGGCGCCAGCTGGTCGCCGAAGTGGTCCGGCAGGAACATCGTCGAGTAGCCGAGGTCCTCGGCCTGGCGGGCCAGCGCGGCCCACTCCTCGCCCGAGGCGGCGGTCGAGGTCTGGACTCCGAAGCGGAAGCGGCGGGGGTGGCTCATGGCGGCGGATGGTACCGCCGCGCCCCTAGGCGTCGACGGGGTCGGCCTTCTGGACCACCAGGCCGGGCAGGTCGCCGGCGTCGCGCCAGCGCTCCAGGTGCTCCGAGTAGCGCATCAGGTTGCCGGGGTGCACCACGTTGCGGGCGGCGGCCATGGTCCGGGCGCCCTCGCTGTTGTGGAAGCTGGGCGTGCAGGCGGCGGAGTAGCGGCCGAAGCCCTTGCCCGCCTGCCACAGCAGCGCGAGCCACTCGTCCTCGGCCTCGACCGTGGCCTCGATGGTGGTGATGCCGTGCTCCTCGGCGTTGGCCACGATCCAGGTGAGGTGGCTGGTGAGCTCGTCGAGGTAGTGGTTGAAGTTCAGGCCGAAGGCGGCCTGGATGAAGTGGCACACCAGCAGGTTCGGGAACGCGTTGGTGTGGATGCCGTGGAGGGTGTGGGCGCCGTCGTGCCAGCGCTCGGAGAGCTTCACGCCGCCGCGGCCGACGGGGTCGAACCCGAGGCGGCTCACCAGGCCGGTGGTGACCTCGAAGCCCGAGGCGTACACCAGCAGGTCCAACGGGTACTCCTTGCCGTCCACCACCGGACCGGCCTCGGTGACGCGGCGGACGCCCAGGCCCTCGGTGTCGACGAGGTGGACGTTCGGCAGGTTGAAGGACTGGAGGTACTCGTCGTGGTAGGTGATCCGCTTGCAGTGCTTGCCGTACCAGGGCTTGAGCTTCTCGGCGGTCTCGGGGTCCTCGACGATCTCCTCGACCCGGTCCCGGATGGCCTGCATCACCTCGAAGTCGAGGCGGTCGAGCTCCGCCTGCTCCTCGGGGGTGGTGGCCGCCTGCTGGGTGTCGTCCCAGAGGTAGCGGGTGGCGCCGTCGCCCACCAGGTTCACCTCGGGCTTGCCGCCGGTGACGCACTCGGTGAAGTTGACCATCCGCTCGCGCTGCCAGCCCGGAGGCTGCGCCTTCACCCAGCCGGGCTCGATCGGGCCGTTGTTGCGGGCGCCCACGGGGGAGGGCGTGCGCTGGAAGACGTACACCTCCTTGGCGGCCTTGGCGAGCTGGGGCACCACCTGGATCGCGGTGGCGCCGGTCCCGATGATGCCGACGACCTTGTCGGCCAGGTGGTCCATGGGCTCGGTGGGGCTG
This sequence comes from uncultured Acidimicrobiales bacterium, assembly GCA_937926025.1. Lineage (GTDB taxonomy): Bacteria > Actinomycetota > Acidimicrobiia > Acidimicrobiales > Iamiaceae > Aquihabitans. The sequence continues at coordinate 848 of CALANQ010000198.1, read as the reverse complement.
CCGCCGGTGTAGCCGTAGTCCCAGCGGGCCGTGTGGAAGGCGCGGCCGGCGAAGTCGTTGATGCCCTCGATGGCGGGCAGCTTGGCCTTGTGGAGGATGCCGCCTGCGGTGATGAGGAACTTGGCCGAGATGCGGTCGGCGCGCGTCGTGGTGATGATCCAGCGGGAGGCGTCGTCGTCCCAGGTGGCGTCGGCGATCTCGGTATGGAGGATGGCGTGGGGGTAGAGGTCGTACTGGTGGGCGATGCGCTGGCACTGCTCGAAGATCTCGGCGGCCGGCGCGTACTTCATGGTGGGCGTGTAGCCGGTCTCCTCCAGGAGCGGCATGTAGATGAGCGACTCCACGTCGCACATGCAGCCGGGGTAGCGGTTCCAGTACCAGGTGCCGCCGAAGTCGCCCGCCTTGTCGATGATGCGGTAGTCGGTGATGCCCCGCTCCTGGAGGCCCTTGGCCAGGAGCATGCCGGCGAAGCCGCCGCCGACGACCACCGCGGTGGTCTCCTCCACGACGGGCTCGCGGGTGAAGCCGGACTCGACCCACGGGTCGTGGTCGAACTCCTCGAACTCGTCGGTCAGCTGGGAGTACTGGTCCTGGGCGTCGTCGCGCAGGCGCTTCTCGCGCTCGGCCTGATAGCGCGCCTTCGCCTCGTCGATGCGGTCCTGCTCAGCCATGTGCCTCGGCCCCGTTTCTAGAACGTGTTCTAATTCTGCCGAGTCTTGCGGACCGGGCGCCAGCGGTCCACATCGGTGGATCAGGCCTGGTCGAACGTGACCTTCAGGCCGTCGACCCACCAGGTGGCGCCGGCGGGGATGCTCTGGTCCAGCGGGGGGCGGAGGCTGAGCGACTCC
>CALANQ010000197.1 GCA_937926025.1 uncultured Acidimicrobiales bacterium | reverse complement strand
CGAGCTGCCGCTGCTGCTCAAGGCCCACGGCAAGTGCACCACGGACCACATCTCGATGGCCGGCCCGTGGCTCAAGTACCGGGGCCACCTGGAGAACATCTCCGGCAACCTCTTCCTCGGCGTCATCAACGCCTTCACCGAGGCCGACGGGCTCGGGAAGGACCCGGTCGATGGCGAGACCAAGCCCTTCCCGGAGATCGCCAAGCACCTCCACGAGGCCGGCGTGGCCTGGGTCGCCGTCGGCGACGAGAACTACGGCGAGGGCAGCTCCCGCGAGCACGCCGCCATGGAGCCCCGGTTCCGCGGCGGCAAGGTCATCCTGGTCCGCAGCTTCGCCCGCATCCACGAGACCAACCTGAAGAAGCAGGGCGTCCTGCCGCTGACCTTCGCCGACCCGTCCACTTACGACCAGATCGAGGAGGACGACAAGCTCTCGTTCCTCGGCCTGGCCGACCTGGCCCCCGGCAAGCCGGTGTACTGCGAGATCGTGAAGCCCGACGGCACCAAGATCTCCTTCGAGGCCAACCACACCATGAACGACGAGCAGATCGAGTGGTTCCGCGCCGGCGGCGCCCTCAACATCATCCGCCAGAAGACGGGATCCAACGGATGACCTCGGATCTGGAGCTGTTCGCCCAGTTCGTCCGCGACGAGGAGCGCAAGGAGCGAGACGCCAAGAAGGCGGCCCGAGACCAGCGCCGCCAGGCCGACGAGCACAGCAAGCTGGTGAAGGCCAAGGAGGACGCGGCGGCGCTGGTGAAGCGCCTGCGCAGCAGCGACCGCGCCTCCGCCCAGGAGAAGGCCGACGCCGACGCCGCCTACAAGGCCGCCCTGGCGGCCGTGGTGGCCGCCGAGACCGGCGAGGCCCCCACCTGGGCCCCGCCGGCCCCCGAGCCCGAGTCCGAGGCCGAGGCCGGAGCGGCGCCCGAAGCCGAGCCGGGGGCCGAGGTGGCCGAGGTGGCCGACGAGGGTGGCACCGGCGCAGCCGACGCCTCGGAGGCACCCGACCCGACCGACGGCCCCGAGGCCGCGGAGGCCGGCACCGCCGACGAGTCGGCCTAGCCGGCGGTCGGCACCGGGACCTCCACCGCCAGGAAGTCCGCCTCGTCCAGCGCCGGGAGCAGCGCCGCCGCATCCTCCGCCGAGATCGGCGAGGTGGTGGTCCGCCCCTCGGCGATGGCCCGCACGATCTCCCGGTCGAACATCGCCAGGCGGGCGTCGCCCAGGGCCCGGTCCAGGTCCCGGGCCCGATCCGATAGCTGCTCCTCCCGGGGCGCGGCCGGATCGGCATCGGGCTTCGCCTCGTTGCGCAGCCGGGCGTCGGTGTCGGCATCGAGCACCACCGGTGCCCCCGCGGGCAGGTCGGCGAGCAGCCGGTTCACGGCCGCCACCCACCGGTCGGCCTCGGCGCGGTCGTCGACGGCGATGCCCAGCGCCGACACGGGCACCTCCGCGGGCACCAGGTAGCCGTCGCGCACGCCGTACACCTGGGCGGCCGTGTCGACCGGGTCGCCGGGCTCCCAGCCCCACACGCCGCTGGTGCCGCCGTTGTAGTTGGCGGGCACGTGGACGGTCACGCCGTCGGCGTCCAGCGCCCGCCACACCGCCGGACCGCCGGAGAAGGCGGCGTCCACGCCGTGGAAGCTCACGATCACCGATCGTCCGTCGAGCCCGGCGCTGACCTGGTCGGCAAGCACGCCGAGCGGGCGCCAGTCCTCCATGGCGTCGGGGCGCGGGTAGTCCGGGTCCGCGGCCACCACCGGCACCACGAGCAGGCCCAGGACCAGCGGGCCCGCCAGCAGCATCCGGACGATCGACGGGTCGTCCGCAAGGGCGGCGAAACCGGGTCGGCGCTCGCGGAGGGAGGCCGCCCCGAAGGTCACCACCCCGTAGCCCGTGGCGAACCACACGAACAGGCCCACCGCCCACAGCCACCGGATGTACGAGATGCCCACCGGCGGCGACGGCGACATGGCCAGATCGGCGAACGAGGCCACCAGCGCCACCGCCGCCGTGGTGACGATGGCGAAGCGACCGGGCTGCGCGGCGCGGGTCCGGATGGAGCCCACCAGCACCGCCAGGAAGACGCCGAACAGGAGCACCGCCCACACGCGGTCGATCGCCGTCGGCTTCAGCAGGTCGAACACCCCCGGCGCCCGCTGCAGCCACAGCGGGTGGAGGCTGCCCAGCCGGCCGAGCATGGCGATGGCATAGGCCGGTCCCGTCTGCTCCCGGCCCTGGCCGAGGCTCTGGATGAGCAGGGTGAAGTTGCCCCGGCCGCTGTCGACCTCGTTGGCCACGGGGAACAGCCAGGTGGCCGCCACCACGCCGACTCCGGCGAGCAGCGGCCCCTGCCACCGACGGAGCACCCCAGGGCCATCCTCGCGCCGGGCGCACCACAGCCCCGCCGCCAGGCACCACGCCCCGATGACCAGACCGATCAGCACCGTCGACAGGTGGACCTGGGCGATGAAGACCGCCAGCAGCACCGCCCACGGCAGGAACCAGCGGTGGCCGGCCACCACCGCCGACGCCACCATCAGGAGGGCCACCAGCGGGAAGATGGTGATGTGCGGGTTCCAGTTGTCCCAGACCAGGGGCAGGCCGAGGCCGAGCGAGAGCATCACGCACCCGGCCAGGTACCACCCGGCGGCCCGCCGGGACAGCGTGCGCACCGCGGCGCACGCGGCCAGCACGATCGAACCGATGTTGACGACGGCCACCCCGATCAGGAGGCCGATGGTGCTCCCGCCGGTCAGGAACGAGGGGATCGACAGCGCCCAGAACTCCATCGGCCCGAGGTGGTTCACGAACGGCGCGGACCCGTCGGCCTGCTCGACGGGCAGCGTGGACGGCATGCCCACCGTGGGCGGGTGGGCGCTCAGGACCCGGTCGCCGTTGAGCGCGATGAACGCCCGGTCGCCGGTGGGCATCCAGTGGTGCGTGGCCGCCCAGACGCAGCCGATCACGATCGGGAGCGACGCCATCACGACGTACGCGACGATGAGCCAGTCGATGCGCCGCGGCCCGCGGGCGGCTGGGTCCTGGTCCGACGTCACGCCCGGTCCTCCTCCGATGGGTCACCGGACGGTACCGCCTGAGATCGGACACCCGGCGCAGGTAGCGTCGGGGCCATGCGCACCGCCCGCCACCTGCTCGCCACCGCCGTCATCGCTGCCCTCGCCCTGGCCGTCGCAGGGTGCGGGGTCGACGCCGGCGACGCCGCCACCGGCACCGGCTCGGGCACCGCCACCACCGCCCCGCCCTCGGATCTCACCCCCCAGCAGCAGCAGATGGTCGACACCATCTCGAAGACCTACCAGGACCTCGGCTTCACCGAGGAGGAGGCCGACTGCCTGGCCGAGGGCATGGCCGGGACCATGGGCGACCCCACCAGCCCGGCCGAGGTCGGCGACATCATGGACGTCATCAACCAGTGCGACATCCCGATCTCGCGCTTCATGGAGATCCAGGACGACATGGGTGGGGGCAGCCCGGACGACGCCATGAAGGAGTCCATGAAGGCGGGCTTCGAGAACATCGGCATGACCGAGGAGCAGGCCGACTGCGTGGCCGGGGCGTTCCTCGACACCTATGGCGCTGACATCGCCTCCATGCAGGACCCGCAGAAGCTCCAGCCGCTGCTCGAGGACTGCGACGTGGACCCCACCGACCTGCGCTTCGGCAACTGACGCGCCGGTCTCAGTCCGAGCCGGGGCGCCGCTCCGTCTCGCCGTCGAGGTCTCCCTGGTAGTTGGCCGGCAGCGACCGGGCCAGCTCCTCGGGCGTCGGCTCCCGG
>CALANQ010000196.1 GCA_937926025.1 uncultured Acidimicrobiales bacterium | reverse complement strand
GACGTGATCGGCAGCCTCGGCATCGAAGATGGTGACCTCGGCGCCCCGTTCGACCAGCCGACCGGCCACCGTCTGGGCGATGCCGACCGTGGACCCGTGCTTGGATGCGTGCACCACCAGGATGTGCATCGTTCCTCCGATCTGCCCGGGTGACGCCCCCGGGGCACCCTGATCGTCCTCCGCGGCGCGGGCGACGGGAAGGGTCGAAGGTCCCGACCGGTGGCGGGCTACCAGTCGATGCCGAGCAGGCTGCGCATCGCCGCCGTGAACTCGGCGTCGCCCAGCTCCTTGCGGGCGCCCAGCACCATCTCGGCGTCGGCGCCCACCGGCACCCGCAGCGGCGTGTCGGGGTCGGCGATCGCGTCGGCGATGGCGTGGCCGACCAGCTCGGGGCCGGGCCGCCCGCCGGGGCCGACCATCGTGGCGTCGGCCCCTTCCCACTGGCGGCGCAGCTCCTCGTACGGGGTGCCGTCCTCGCCGTGGCGCACCGCGTTGCGCATGCCGGGAGCGATGTAGCCGGGCTCCACGATCACCACCCGGACCCCGAAGTGACCCACCTCGAACGCCAGCGACTCCGACAGCGCCTCGAGGGCGTGCTTCGTGCCGCAGTACCCGCCGGCGAGCGGCGCTGCCACCCGGCCCTCCACCGAGGTGACGTTGACCACCACACCCGCACCTCGCTCGCGCATGGCCGGGACCACGGCGCGGATCATCCGCATCGGCCCGAACACGTTGGTCTCGAACATCTTCAGCAGGACGTCGTGCGGGTAGGTCTCCAAGGGCCCGGTCTCGGTGATGCCGGCGTTGTTGACCAGCACGTCCAGCGGACCGGCCTGGTCGATGCACGCCGCCACCGACTCGTCGCTGGTCACGTCCAGGACCAGCCGCTCCGCCACATCGAGCCCGTCGAGCGCGTCCCGCCGCCGGGCCGTCGCCACCACCTCGTGGCCCCGCTCGGTCAGGACCTCCGCCGTGGCCCGGCCGATGCCGCTGCCCGCTCCGGTCACCAGTGCTCGCATGTCAGGCCTCCTGCTCGAGGTGGGTGGTCAAGAAGGCGATGGTCCGATCCCACGCCAGCGCCGAGGCCTCGGGGTGGTGGTCGTCGCGCAGGTCGCAGTTGAACCCGTGCCCGGCCGGGTAGCTGCGGAACTCGGCCTCCGGCCACCGCTCGGCCAGCGCCGCACCGTCGTCGGGCGTGACGCGGGGGTCGAGCGCGCCGAGGTGCACCAGCAGCGGGATGTGGGGCTGGTCCTTGACCAGCAGCTGGGCCGCCATCGACGGGTAGTAGGCCACGGCCGCACCCAGGTGGCGGGCCCGGCGGCTGGCCATCGCGGCGCTGAGCATGCCGCCGTAGCAGAAGCCGACGGTGGCGACCGCGGCGGCCCCGCCCGCTTCTTCCGCCAGCAGATCCGCGGTGGCGGTGAGGTCGGTGATCGGCTGGTCCATCGGCAGGTTCCAGGCCAGGTCGCGTCCGGCCTCGGTGCCGGCGGCGTCGTACGCGAGCTCGGCGCCGCGCTGGACCCGGTCGAACAGGGCGGGCGCCACCGCAACGAACCCGGCGGCGGCGAACCGATCCGTGACCGCCCGGATGTGGTCGTTGACCCCGAAGATCTCCTGCACCACCACCACGGCGCCGAGGGGTCGACCGGGCGGGTCGCTGCGGTGGGCGGACAGGACGTGGCCGTCCGGTGCGGTCAGTTCGATCGTGGCCATGGGGGCAACGTAGACGGCATCGGCCCCTCCGGATCCCGCCGGTGGGGCGGGCGGCGTCCCGCCGCTGTCGGCTCAGGGCCGGTCGGCGGGATCCTCGGCGCTGGGCTCGGCCGCAGCGGCGACCGCGGACACGATGCCGGTGATGTGCATCGGCGTCAGCCCGAGGGACGTGCCGACCCGGTCGATCAGCCAGCGCTGGTGCGGCGTGATCGTGTGGGCGGCCAGCGCCACCTGCACCATGCCGGCCACCAGGCGCTCCTTGCCGGCGACGGCCAGCGCGTCGGCCACGGGCGCCACGTGGTCTCCGATGTGCGCCGGGTCGATGGCCGCCATGTCCTGGTCGAGCTGGTTCTGGTGGTAGCCGGGGATGGCGGTGCGGACGTGCTGCACGGCGCGGCGGCGCATCGCCCGGTGGGTCGGGTCGCCGGTGCGCACGGTGGTGGCGGTGAGCACCCGGGTGAGATCGATCAGGTGGCGGCCGAGCTCCTCCGACGTCGGCACGTCGAGGGCATCGAGGGTGAACGAGCCGCGGCACGCCGTGCACCGCACGTGGCCCTGGCCGCGGCTCCACGGCAGGACGCGCAGGCCCCCGACCGCCAGGGAGCGCCGCCCGGCGCTGACCTCGCCGTCGCGGTCACCGCCGCACGCGGTGCAGAAGAACGCCGTCGTGCGGTCGACGCGCGGGCGGATCGAGAAGAGGCGGGGTGAGCTCATGGGTTCGGTCGGGGTGGGCGGTGGAAGGACCGCCGGGACTGTACCCAGCGGACGTTTCGGGCACCGATCGGCTGCCTGAGCGGTTCCTGACCTGGACCGAGGCTGCTCACCCTCATCGGCGACCGGACATCCGGCCGTCCGGGCCACCCGCCCCGGGCATCGGCCCCGTCGGGCGCGCCGGGCCGGTTGGTCGCTCCGGCGGGGGTCGCCGGTAGCCTGATGCAACCATGGAAGATGCAGATACCGCCGACACCGCCACCGCCACCAAGCCGGTCCCGCTGCGCGTCACCGACGCCGCCCTCGACCAGGTGCTGAGCATCCTCCACGCCGAGGACGACCCCGACGCCCTGGGCCTGCGCATCGCCGTCACCGGCACCCGGGGCGTCGAGTACGCCTACGACCTCTCGTTCGAGGAGCGTGCCGAGGCCGCCGACGACGACGTCGTCTACAACCAGGGCGAGCTGATCGTCATGGTCCCCGCCGACAGCGTCGACGCCCTGTGGGGTGCCACCCTCGACCTGCCCAGCGCCGAAGGGCAGGGCGGGCTGGTCATCCGCAACCCCCACCGCCCCGACCCGCGCGCCGGCCTCGACGTCGAGCTGTCGGGCACCGTCACCGAGCGCGTCCAGCAGCTCCTGGACCAGCAGATCAACCCGTCGCTGGCCTCCCACGGCGGGTTCGCCTCCTTGGTCGAGGTGCGCGAGTCCACCGCCGTCATCACCATGGGCGGCGGCTGCCAGGGCTGCGCCGTCAGCGCGGTGACCCTCCGCGAGGGCATCCAGAAGGCGATCCTCGAGCACATCCCCGAGATCACCGAGGTCGTCGACACCACCGATCACGACGCCGGCGAGAACCCCTTCTACACCGACTGACCCGCACCGGATCACCCCCGCCGCCGACCCACCGCCTCCCGGGGGTCAGGGGAGGAGGGTGCGGGTGGTGTGAGCGATGCCTTCGGGGTCGAGGCCGAGGGTGGCCAGGATGGCATCGGGCTTGCCGTGGGGCAGGTAGGTGACGGGCACGCCGTTGACCGACACGCGGGGGGTGCGGCCGGTGCCGAGCGTGCGGTCCGCGATCTCGTGGGCGATGGCGTCGCCGATGCCGCCCTCTCGCAGGCCGTCCTCCACGGTGACGATGGCGTCGAACCGGGCGGCGTCGTCGAGCATGGCCGGGTCCAGCGGCTTGATGACCCGGGGGTCCCACACGGTGGCCTCGATGCCGTCGGCGGCCAGCAGCTCGGCGGCTTCGAGGCAAGCGGCGAACATCTTGCCGACGCCGATGAGGCACACGTCGTCGCCGTGGCGCGCCTTGCGGGCCGACAGGCCGTGGCCGACCTCGCCCTCCTCGACCATGGGGGCCGCGGTCTTGGGCCAGCGCAGCGACACGGGGCCGTCGCACAGGTCGAGGGCGTCGTGCAGCTGGACCTGGAGCTCCTGGTAGGAGGAGGGGGCGAACATGGTCATGCCCGCCACCTTCGACAGCAGCACCATGTCGAGGATGCCGTGGTGCGACGGGCCGTCGTCGCCGGTGATGCCGGCGCGGTCCAGGCAGTAGACGACGGGGAGGTGGTGGAGGCCGACGTCGAGGTTGGCCTGGTCGAACGCCCGGCTGAGGAACGTGGAGTACACGGCGACGACGGGCCGAAGGCCGCCCATGGCCATGCCTGCGGCGGCGGTGACGGCGTGCTGCTCGGCGATGCCGACGTCGAACATGCGCTCGGGGAACCGCTCCTCGAACGGGAGCAGGCCGGTGGAGCCGGGCATGGCCGCGGTGATGGCGACGAGCTCGGGCCGGGCCTCGCCCTCCTTGACGATGGCTTCGGTGAACGCCGAGGTGTACGACGGTGCGCCCGGCCCCTTGGGCTGCGGACCGATCTCCGGGTTGAACACGCCGGAGGTGTCGTGGAGGTGCTTCTCCGTGTCCTGCTCGGCGGGCGGGTAGCCCTTGCCCTTCTTGGTGAGGACGTGGACGACGACGGGGCCGTCGAACTCGGCGGCGTTGCGCAGCGCCTCTTCGAGGCGGGGGGTGTCGTGGCCGCGGCAGGGGCCGCTGTAGCGGACGCCGAGGGTCTCCAAGAAGATCGGCGGCTCGAACATCTCCCGCAGGCCGGCGCGGGCTCCGGCCAGGCCCCACGCGACGTGCTGGCCGACCATGGGCACCTGGCGGACGATCTCCTCGGCGCGGCGGCGCTGGCGGAGGTACCGCGGGTCCAGCCGGAGGCGGGAGACGCTGGCGGTGAGGCGCCCGACGGTGGGGGCGTAGGACCGGCCGTTGTCGTTGAGGATGATGATGGCCCGGCTGTCGGTGTGGCCGAGGTTGTTGAGCGCCTCGTACGCCATGCCGCCGGTGAGGGCGCCGTCGCCGATGACGGCGACGACGTGGTCGCGGCGGGGGGTCTCGCCCTGGCGGCGGGCCTGTTCGGCCTGCTGCTCGGCGGCGAGGGCCAGGCCGTGGGCGTAGCTGAGCACCGTGGACGCGTGGCTGTTCTCGATCCAGTCGTGCTCGGACTCGTCTCGGCACGGGTAGCCGGACATGCCGCCGGCCTTGCGGAGCTGCTCGAACCCGGCCTGGCGGCCGGTGACGAGCTTGTGCACGTAGGCCAGGTGGCCGGTGTCCCACAGGATCTTGTCGGTGGGGGAGTCGAACACCCGGTGGATGGCGAGGGTGAGCTCGACCACGCCGAGGTTGGAGCCGAGGTGGCCGCTGCCGGTGCGGGCGACGGCGCCCACGATGAAGTCCCGGATCTCCTGCGCCAGTTCGTCGAGCTCGGGCTCGCTGAGCGAGCGGAGGTCGGCGGGGCAGGTGATCTTTTCCAGCAGCATGGTGGGTGGGTCCTCCAGCGGGACGGTGCGGCATCGGGGCAGAGGCGATGCGATCCCGGCGCAGGGTCTCACGCTACCTTCCCGGCCGCCCCAACTCCTTTCGCGTGGTCGGCGGACCCGCAGCGCGGAGCGGGCCCGTGACGGGCGGCACGTGCCCCGGTCGGGGGGTCGGCGGCCCCACCTACGATGGCCCCGATGGCTCCCACCGATCGTGCGAAGGCAGCGGGCGAGCAGGCGTTCGCGTCGCTGCGCCGGACGGTGTCGGAGCGCCTGGCGGACCTGATCCGCAGCGACCCGGAGTGGGCCGCTCAGGCGGCGGATGTGGGGCTGGTGGATCGGGCGTGGCTGGAGCATCCGGCAGACAACCCGTTCCGGACGGCACCTCCCACGGAGATGGTGCAGCGGTTCCTGGAGCGTTCGGCGGAGCGCCGCCCGTCCACCCTGACCTCGGTGGGGCTGAGCGCCCTGCAGGGCCTGTCGCTGCGGTCGGAGGTGGAGATCGATGCGCCGCTCACGCCGGTGACGGTGATGTTCACGGACCTCGAGGGGTTCACCCGCTTCACCGCCAGCGAGGGCGACGAGGTGGCGGCCCAGCTCATCGTCGAGCAGCAGAAGGTGATGGGGCCCGTGGTGCGCAGCCGGGGCGGGCGCATCGTGAAGCACCTGGGCGACGGCCTGATGCTCACGTTCCCGGCCCCCGAGGCGGCGCTGCTGGCGGCGCTGGAGCTGGTGGAGCTGATCGACGAGCCGCTGCGCCTGCGAGCCGGGCTGCACCTGGGCGAGGCGGTGGTGACCCGCGACGACGTGGTGGGCCACGTGGTCAACGTGGCGGCCCGCATCACCGAGGTGGCCAAGGGCAGCGAGGTGGTGGCATCAGTCGATGTGCGGGAGGCGGTGGCGCCGATGGCGGGGGTGCAGTTCGGGCGGGCCCGGCGCACCAAGCTCAAGGGCGTCGAGCCGATGTCGCTCGTCCGGGTGACGCCGGCGCCGTGACCATGGAGACGGCCGTCCGCACCACCCTGCTGGAGACCATCGAGACCCAGCGCTTCGGCTGCGAGATGTCCGGCTCGGACCTGTACTCGGACATCCTCCGGGTGGTGGCGCGCGACGTGGCGGCCGACGGCCCCATCGCTGCGCTGCTGGAGCCGGTGGCCGACGCCCCTTTCGGCGATGCGGTGATCCTCCGGTACCTGGCAGCGCTGCACCTCTTGGTGCTCGATGGCCGGGCTCCGGTCCTGGCCGCGCACTTCCCGTCCGCGGGCGGGTCGCCGGGGCGCCGGCTGGGGGAGGCGGTCCGCTCGGCCTCGATCGAGCACGGTGACGAGATCGCCACCCGCCTGACCCAGGGGGTGCAGACCAACGAGGTGGGGCGGAGCGCGGCCCTGCTGGGCGGGTACCTGGAGGTGGCCCGGTTGGGGCTGCCGCTGCGGGTGCTGGAGGTGGGGGCCAGCGCCGGGCTGAACCTCCTGTTCGACCGGTACCGCTACGTCGCCTCGTCGAGCCGATCCTTCGGCCCGGTCGACAGCGCGCTGGTGTTCGACCGTCCGTGGTTCCCGTCAGCGCCGGACCTCGCCACGCCCATCGAGGTGGTCGAGCGGCGGGGCGCCGACATCGCGCCCATCGACGTGGCCTCGGCCGAGGGCCCGCCTCGACGCGGCGCTGGCGGTGGCGGTGGCCGACCCGCCGGTGGTGGACCGGGCGTCGGCGCCGGAGTGGCTGGTGGCGCAGCTGGCCGAGGGCCGCCCCGGCTGCACCACGGTGGTGGCGCACTCGATCATGTTCCAGTACCTGTCCGACGACGGGCGCCGGGCGATGCTGGCCGCCATCGACGAGGCGGGCCAGGCGGCCACCGAGGATGCGCCGTTCGCCTGGCTGCGACTGGAGCCCGGCGGCGACCAGGCCGAGCTGCGGCTCACCACGTGGCCGGGCGGCACCACCCACCTGCTGGGGCGCTCGTCGTACCACGGGCCGCCGGTGGTGTGGCTGGCTCCGGTGGGCGGGGTCATCCGCCCGTCGACCCGCTAGCAGCCGGGCGCTACGCCGGGGTCGGGTCGGCCGGGGTGGGGGGAGGGGTGCCGTGGGCCCGCGGGGCGAGCCGGTCGCGCCGGAGCCGTTCGAACCCGAGGGCGATGAGGGTGCCGCCGGCCAGGGCGACGATGCCGAAGAAGGCGTCGAGCCAGTAGTGGTTCCCGGTGACGATGATGCAGAAGAACGTGGTGGCCGGGTACAGGAACCACCAGTAGCGCTTCCGGCCCTGGCCGATGACCAGGATCATGCTGAGCGCGCACCACATGGACCAGCCGATGTGCAGGCTGGGCATGGCGGCGTACTGGTTGGACACGGCGGCCATCCCGCCCTCGCCGAACTTCCACAGCCCGCCCCACACGTCGATGGTGTCGACGATGCCGTAGCCGTGGCAGTCGGCGCCCTGGCCGAGGCAGGCGCCGTAAGCGGAGTCGACGCCCAGCAGGCGGGGCGGCATCAGGGTGAACGAGGCGAAGCCGATGAGGGCGAGCGCCGTGGTGCCGGCGAGCGTGGTGCGGATGAACCGGTAGCGGGCCGGGGCCAGCCGGTACGCGGCGATGAGCACGCCGATGGTGATGACGAAGTGGGCGGTGCCGTAGTAGACGTTCCAGACCTTGATGAAGCCGTGGGACGGCAGGTCCAGGTACCAGCGCTGGATGTGCGGCTCGATCCAGAGGCCCAGCGTGCGCTCGATCTTGATGACGTCCTGGGCGTGGCCGAAGGCGATGGTTCGCGACTCCGGTCCGGCGCCGAAGAAGTTCCGCACCTGCGAGTA
>CALANQ010000195.1 GCA_937926025.1 uncultured Acidimicrobiales bacterium | reverse complement strand
GGTCGGTGGTGCGGATGAAGCGGTCGTAGGAGATGTCGAGGTCGTCCCACGCCTCCCGGAAGCGGATGGACGTGCGGTCGGCCTGCTCCTGGGCGGTGATGCCGTTCGCCTCGGCCGCCCGGGCGATCTTGAGACCGTGCTCGTCGGTGCCGGTGAGGAAGAACACGTCGTCGCCGACCAGCCGGTGCCACCGGGCCAGGGCGTCGGCCGTGACCGTCGTGTAGGCGTGCCCGATGTGGGGCACGTCGTTGACGTAGTAGATCGGGGTGGTCAGGAAGTAGCGGCCGGGCACCGGATCACCCTAGCGAGGCACCCCCGGCGCCCCGACGGGACTTGGCCGTCGCCATCGCCTGGGGTCGCCGAATCGCGGCCCTACGCTGCGGGCACGCACCCAGCAGGAAGGCGGCCTCCCCGTGGACGGCGACCAGCAGCAGGAATCCGGCGTGCCGTCGTTCGAGGCACCGCCCTCGTTCGGGTCCGGACCGCCGCCGCCCGCGCCCTTCGGCGGCGAGCCGGCCGCACCGGCCTCGTCCCCGCCGCCCGGACCACCGCCGGAACCCGCGGCGGCGACCGGCGGCGTGGGTGCTGGCGGCATCGGGGCCGGCGGTGGCACCGGCTGGGGTCCCCTGAGCGGGCTGGTCGGGAGGCAGCCGGGCGACGACGAGCGCCCGGCCCCGACCCTGGCCTCGATGCTCGCCGTCGGCGGCGGGCTCCTGGCGGCGGCGGGCCTCTTCTTCGTGCTCGCCGAGGTCGACGGCTACGACCAGCGCACCACCGGCCTGGCCGTCTCCCTGCTCTTCGTCGTGCTGGGCGTGGCCATCAGCACCATCAACCGGTCGTCCCGGGCGGCCAACGCCGGGGTGGTGCTGTCGCTGCTGGCCGTCGTGCCGCTCACGATCTACCTGTTCGCCAACGCTGACCTGTTCGCCGACCTGAGCGGGGGCGAGGTCGACGGCAACGTGTTCGACGGCATCCGCGGCGTGGTCACCCTCATGCTCGGGTGCGCGGCGGTGCTGTGGCTCGCCGGCTACGTGCTCGGCCCCGGCCGCCGCTTCAGCGCCTACCTCGGCGCCGCCCTGCTGGCGCTGTGGGCCATCCCCCTGTTCAACATCCAGGTGTCGGCCCTGGAGGACACCGTCTCGCCGTTCGGGCAGGTCACGTTCGATCCGGTGCCCACCGACCCCGGTTTCAGCGACCCGTTCGACGACCCGTCCTTCACCGACCCGTCCTTCGACGACCCGTCCTTCACCGACCCGTCGTTCGGGGACCCCTTCGACGACCCGTCGTTCGACGAGCCGTTCGCGTTCGAGGAGTCCGACATCCCCGATCCCAGCACCAAGCTGGGCGTGGTCTCGCTGGTGTTCGGCGCCGCCTACCTGGCGTTCGCCGGGTGGCGCGATCGGCGCGGTGACGCCCGGATGGCCACCGCGGCCCTGGCGCCGGCGCTGTTCATCCTGCTCATCGCCCTCGGCTACCTCACCGGCCACGTCGGCTGGGTGGGGTGGGGGCTGCTCACGATGGCGGTCGGTGCCGCCGTGTTGGCGGTGGGCCTGGGCGCGCAGCGGCGGGCTCCTGGATCGGCATGGCCGTCGCCACCTTCGGCCTCGGTTCGCTGGTGGCCGAGGGGCTGAGCGAGTCGCCGCGGGCCATCGGCGGCGTGCTCACCGTGCTGGGCGTGGCCATCGCCCTGGTCGTGGGTCAGCGGGCCCGCCGACAAGCAGACATCGATGGCGCCTCCCCCACCGACGCCGCCCCGCCGAGCGCGGAGCCGCCGTCGACCGGTGGGTTCGGAGCGCCGTGGGCGCCGCCCCCGCCGCCCGAGCCGTCAGCGCCGGCCACGCCCTTCTGACCCAGGACCCTCCGCGGCGAGCAGCGCACCGGCCCGGTCCAGCACCGCATCGAGCATCGCCGGGGTCAGCTTGCCGGTGAAGGTGTTCTGCTGGCTGACGTGGTAGCTGCAGAGGATCGTGCGGCCGTCGGGCAGCGGCACCTCGACCCCGTGCCCGAAGGCCGGCCGGGGGCGCAGCTCCAGGAACCGGGTCAGTCCCTGGTAGGCGAACTGGCCGAGCACCAGGAACACCTGGGCCCGCGCCAGCAGGGCCAGCTCCCGCTCCAGGAACGGGCGGCAGGTGTCGCGCTCCTCGGTGGTGGGCTTGTTGGCGGGCGGCGCGCACCGCACCGGCGCGGTGATCCAGGCACCTGTGAGCGCCAGCCCGTCGTCCCGGCTCGTGCTCTCGGGCTGGTTGGCGAACCCGGCCCGGTGCAGCGCCGCGTAGAGGAAGTCACCGGAGCGGTCGCCGGTGAACATGCGGCCGGTGCGGTTGGCCCCGTGGGCCGCCGGGGCCAGGCCGACCACCACCAGGCCGGCGTCGGGGTCGCCGAAGCCGGGGACGGGACGGGCCCAGTAGTCCTCGTCGCGGTACGCCGCCCGCTTCTCCCGTCCGACCTCCTCCCGCCAGGCCACCAGGCGGGGGCAGGCACGGCACGCCACGACGTCGTCGTGCACCTGGTCGAGGCTGTCCACGAGCCGACGGTAGGCGACCACCGCCGGGTCAGAGGTCCGCGGCGCGCACGCGTTCGAGGATCAGGCCGCGTCCATGGATGGTGTGGATGCGCAAGGGGAGGCCGACGAGTCGGCCGCGCACCGACTTGACCCGGTTGTCGAGCGCCCGAGGATCCGAGGGCGGCCCATCGGGCCACACGGCGTCGATCAGGTCCGCTCGCAGCACGAGCATGCCCATGGAGTCGATCAGGGTGCGCAGGAGCCGGGCCTCGAGCTGGCTCAGCACCGCCATCTCATCGCCGACCCGCAGCACGTCGTCCTCGTCGACCCGCGTGTAGAGCGCGCCCGCCTCGCGGGACCAGGCGATCAGGCGATCGGCGCGGGCGTGCAGCTCGCCCACGTCGAGGGGCAGTCGGATCCAGTCCTCGCACTCGTGGCAGCGCGGGGGCTCCACGCCGGGCTCGACGAGGTACAGGACGGGGTGGTCGACGGGGTCGGGTGCGACGTCGGCGAGCTCGTTCCACGGTCGCAGCTCGACGCCGCGCGTCGCGATCCACGAGAGGGCTCGGGCGGCCGGGTCGCCCGACACGGTGGTGTGGGACATGGGGTTCCTCCGATGTGGTGCCCGCGCCGGGCGCGGGGCAGGTCCGAGCGAGGCGCCAGGCGGCGGCTCGCATGGGTCCTCGGAGGGACGGGTGGTGCGCGGGACGGATCGGGGCCCCGCGATCGCGCGGACGGAGAGGCGGGCACCCGATCGGACCGGCGCCGCACGATGGCGGTGGTGGAGACGACGGTGATGAGGCTGACGAGCAGGGCGGCCAGCAGCGCGGGGGCGCTCACCTTGGGCCGGACGGCACCGACGGAGGGCAACCGGGTGATGCGGATCGCCTGCGACATCGGCAGGGGGGTGACGGCCGGAGCGGTGGTGGCGGTGGCCGCCGCCCCCACCTGCGCCACGACGACCGACTCGGCAGAGTCGCAGGCCGAGGGCCAGGCCACCACGGCGACGAGGGCGAGCGCGCCGGAGACCGCCGCCGCGACGCGCACCACCCAGGAGGTGCGCGTGATCAGGCAGCGGCGGTCGGTCACGTCTCCCTCGCCTCGTCGAGCTCGAGCAGGTAGCCCGCGAGGCCGACCGCGGTCAGCCGGTACCCCGCGCCCTCGAGCGCCGTCCGCACCGAGGCGAGCACGGCTTCGAGGTCCTCAGCAGGCTCGCCGCCGGTCAGATCAGCCACGGGGACGAAGCGTCCCACGGACGAGGCCAGCTGCACGGCGACGCGGTGCTCGGCAGGGCTCAGCCCGACGGGGGGCACGGGCGGCAACCCAGCGGGGCGGGGCTGCCGCCGCCGTGCGAGGCGTTCCAGGCGCACCGCCACGTCGCGCTCGTCGCTGGTCCGCACGATCCAGTCCTCGTCGGGGGCGACCGGCGGCGGCGCAGCGCCCGGGTCGACCATCAGCAGGCGAGGGATGCCGGCGTCCGCCAGCGCCGCCCGCCGCTCGGCCTCGTCGGGCCACCCGACCAGCACGGGGTGGGCCGATCCAGGCAGGGTTCCGCAGCGCATCACCCGAGCACGGTACGGACCGAGTGTTTCGGGAACGTGTCCTTCGAGTTGCGTCTCCAAGTTGCACTCGGAGCCGACGCTGTTCAGGTTCTCGTCAGAGCTCGTCCACCTCAGCCAGCTCGTCGACGGCGGCCCCGGCCCGGTCCCAGTCGCCGTGACGGTGCGCGGCGCGGCCGACGAGGTGGGCGCTCACCGGTCCGGTGACGAACTGCAAGATGATGGTCAGCACCAGCAGGGTGACGGCGCCGGTCCCATCGATGCGGAACATGGCCCCCACCGCGACCAGCAGGATGCCGAGCGTCGCCGGCTTCGTGGCCATGTGCATGCGGGTCATGAGGTCCGCGAAGCGCACCTGGCCGATGCCGGCCAGGGCAGCCAGCGCGCAGCCGAGGAGCACGAAGACCCCACCGATGATGTCGGTCATCGTCGCTTCCCCTCCACGAACCGGGCGAACGCGGAGGTCCCGAGGAACGCCACGAGCGCGACGACCACGCCGAGGGTCAGGTAGGTCCCGGCCCCGGTGAACGCGCTCCACGCCAAGATCGCGGTGACGACCACCGCGAGCAGGCCGTCGAGCGACGCCACCCGGTCGGCCAGGGTCGGCCCCCGCACCAGCCGGTACAGGAACCCGGCCCCGCCCAGCGTCACCAGCACGAGCGCCACCGCGATCATCGGCTCGCCTCCTCGGCGTCGACGGCCTCGGGCGGATCGAGCCGGGCCACCTCGGACGCGGTGCCGAAGGCCAGGACGATGCGGCGCTCGAGGTCTTCGACCTCGGCCCGGGTGGCCTCGATGCTCTCGAAGCTCAGGACGTGCACGTACAGCACGGCGGGGCGGCCCCGGGCGTCGATGGTGAGCGTCCCGGGCGTCAGGGTGATGGCGTTGGCCACCAGGGTGGCCAGGCGGCCGGACTCCGTGCGGAGGTAGCAGGCCACGACCGCCGGGTGGATGTCCGACCGGCTTGAGGGGGCCAGCACCTCCTTGGCCACCGCGACGTTGGTGACGATCAGGGCCCACAGGAACCAGAAGAAGAACGAGATCGCGGCCACCGGCCGCACGACGATGGGGTCGTCGTTGGTGTCGTCGGGCGGGAAGATCACCACCAGCGCCGTCGCCAGGATCGCCCCGGTCAGCACGTTGGCCAGGTTCAGGTCGCCCCAGAGCAGGATCCACATCACGAACAGCCAGGCCGCGATGACCAGGCGGCCGACCACGCTGGCCCGGGCGCTCATCCGAGCACCGCCTGGATGTACGCCGACGC
>CALANQ010000194.1 GCA_937926025.1 uncultured Acidimicrobiales bacterium | reverse complement strand
GGGTGCGGCGGCAGCGTGGTCGTAGAGGAAGCGCAGGACGCCGGCTTCGAAGCTGCCGAGCGAGCCGCCGCCGCTGATGGCCAGGCCGGTGGGACGCCCACCGAGGTCGGCGCGCAGCACCTCCAGGGCATCGAGGACGTCGTCGTTCCAGGTGGCCTCGAGGTCCGCAGGGGAGGGGGCGTCGTCGGGCACGGTCAGGCCGGGCCCGGCGAGGTGGCGCTCGGCCTCCTCGACCGCGATCTCCCGAGGCGTGCGGGTGTCGGTGGCCACGGCGTCGTCACCGGTCTCCGCGGCCTCGTCGTCGGGATCCGGGTTGTCGTCCGTCGCTGGAGGTTCGGCGGGGTCTGCCGTGGTGCTGGGTGATCCGAACCGGCCGATCCTCCACCCCTTTCGGGTGGTCTCGGTCGGTTGGGTGTCGTCTTCGCCGGGTTCGTCCACGTCGTGCTCTCCGGGGCCGAGATCGGTCCCCACGCTGGTCGGGCGGTCCCATCATGCGTCACGTCGGGCCGGGCGCCCACCCGACCGATCGTTCACGAGCGCACAAAGTTTTCCAGCCGCTACAGTCGCCCTGGCCCCTTTCACCTTCCAGGAGTGCGCTGTGCCCGCTGAAACCCACGTCGGACAGGACCCGATGAGCCGCCAGGACGTGTTCGAGCTCGTGCGGGACCGCCTCGCCGACATCCTCGAGACCGATCCCGCCGGCATCAAGGAAGGTGACTCGTTCGCCGATGACCTGGGCGCCGACTCCCTGGCCCTGATCGAGCTGGTCGAGGAGCTGGAGGAGGAGCTCGGCGAGCGCTCCGTCGGCTTCCGCATCGAAGACGAGGACCTCGAGGATCTCAAGACCGTCCGCGACGCTGTGGACTACGTGTTCGACAAGCTGGAGGGAAGCGGGGCGTGACCCCCGCGCCGGGCGTGAGCGACGCCGGCGACGCCGAGCCGCTCCACGCGCCGGCGTCGCCGTCTGTCGACGCGCCTGGTCTCCGGGTGGTCCCGCCGCCCGTGTTCCACCCCATCTCGCCGGCCGGCCTCGCCGCGTTCTGCGAACGGGTCGGATACGGGTTCACGGACCCGAAGCTGCTGGGCCAGGCGCTCACGCACCGGTCGTGGTGCGCGGAGAACGCGGGCTACCTGTCCAACGAGCGGCTGGAGTTCCTGGGGGACTCGGTCCTGGGCATGGTCGTCACCGACGACCTGTACGCCCTGCTGCCCGACGCCGGCGAAGGCCAGCTGTCGCGGATGCGGGCCGCCGTGGTGTGCTCCGCGGCGCTCGCCGAGATGGCGGCCGAGCTCTCGCTGGGCCAGGTGCTCCTGCTGGGCAAGGGCGAGCAGCAGTCCGGCGGCCGGGAGCGGCCGTCGATCCTTGCCGACGCCATGGAGGCGGTCATCGGCGCCGTCTACCTCGACGGCGGCCTGACCCCCGCGGCGGAGCTGGTGAGCCGCCTGGTCGCCCCGCGCCTGGTCGACGCCGGCGCCCCCGACCACAAGAGCCGCCTGCACGAGCTGGCGGCCAGCGACCCGGTCCGCACGGTGGTCTTCCGGATCACCGAGCAGGGACCCGAGCACGACAAGACCTTCCACGCCCAGGTGATCCTCGACGGGACGCCGCTGGGAGTGGGGGTCGGACGATCGAAGAAGCAAGCGGAACAGGCCGCAGCCCGAGATACCTGGGCCCGGCTCGACCGCGAGATGGGGGAACTCCCCGCACGAGAGGAAGCAACGAATGGCTGAGCAGCCGGAACTCGAGACCCTTCGACGGGATCTCGACCGCGACATCGGCGGGAAGCGGATCAAGACCGTCGAGGTGCCGGGCTCCGGAGCCATCCCGCGCCACACCAACAAGAAGCAGTTCGTGACCCTCCTCGAAGGGGCGAAGGTCACCGGCGTGGTCCGGCGCGACCTCTATCTGGTGGTCAAGCTCGACACCGGCGATGCGCTGGTCATCGACGTGCAGAACGGCGGCCACCTGCGGCGCCAGGCGGCGAAGGAGGAGGTCGACAAGCGCACGAAGGTTTCCATCACCTTCACGCAGGGCGGCCAGCTCCGCGCCGTGGACGACACGGGCAACCTGGAGCTGTTCGTGGTCCCGTTCGACGGGCTCACCGAGGCCGTGCCCGAGCTCGCTGACCTGGGCTTCGACATCCTCGACGAGCCGGTGTCGTGGACCTCGTTCGGCGAGCGCATGCTGCGCCACCGCGACCTCAAGCTGCGCGCCCTGCTGCTGAACCGCAGCGTGATCGCCGGCATCGGTCCGGTCTACGCCGACGAGATCCTCCACGCCTCGGGCCTCCGTCCCGACCGTGAGGTGTCGTCGCTGTCCACCCAGGAGATCCGGCGCTTCTACCGCGCCGTGGTCGAGACCCTGCACGAGGCCGCGAAGCATCGGGGCGTCACCACCTCGGACGGCCAGTACTCGGACCTCGCCGGCAAGCCCGGCGGGTGGACCGATGAGCTGCAGGTCTTCGAGCGCGACGGCAAGGCGTGCCGCCGGTGCCGGGGCGTGGTGTCGAAGGTCCGCATGGGGGGCAAGACCGTCTACCTGTGCGAGGAGTGCCAGGTCTGACCGGCCGGCTCCGCCCCGCCCGACTGGGTCATTCGGCCCATGGGCGGGGCAGACGGGGCAGAAGATCGGCCAGGAGCGCCACGGAGCGTGGGAATACCGGCTGACCTCGCTCGTTGCGTCGCCACATTCGGTCGTGAACTCACGCTCCGAGTCGAAAGATGGGCTAAGGTCACGGACCGTGGCTAGCAGCAGGCAGGGGACAGATCCGGAGGAGCCGGGATCGGGTGGGGCGACCGAACCCATCACGCTCACCGATCCCGACGGTGCGGTGACGCGCGTGGCCCCCTGGTCCTCCTGGACCCGTGAGCAGGTGCGGGCCCCCGGCGGGGAGCCGGCGCTGGTCACGCGGCTCGATCAGGGCCAGCTGTGGTTCGCGGCGGGACGTCGACGCAGCCCGTGGCGCCACGAGGTCCACGTCGGCCCTGCGGTGGTCTCCACGCCGCGCGGACGCTTCCAGGCGATCGCCGAGACCGACGGCGGCGCCACCATCGCGTGCCTCGCCGGGCGGACCCGCGTCGTCGCCGGCCTGCGCGAACCGGTCCTGCTCGGTCCGGACCAGAGCGCCGCGGTCTCCAGCGACGGCCGCACCCTGGTGGTCATGGACCGCGCGTCGGGCGCCGAGATCACCGACGCCGCGCTCCTGGAGCCCGAGACCGCCGAGCCCGACGTCATCGATCTGCGCGACGAGGAGCCCGAGCGCGCCGTCGAGGCGGAGCACGCCGAGGTGCCGCGCCTGGCCGCGGTCGGCGCCGTGGATGCCGCGGCCCGTGCTGCACGCCCCGGTCCCGGACTTCCCGATGAGCCGCCACGGCCTGAGGATCCCGCGCCGGAGGCCGACCCGCTGCCGTACCACGACGAGGAGCGCCCGGCCCGGCTGGGCTGGATCCCCGAGCTCGTCGCCGTCCTGGCGCTGGTGGCGCTCCTCGTCGCCGGCGTGTGGGTCCTGCGCGGCCGTGACGGCAGCGGCAACGACGACGTCGCCGCACCGGTCACCACCCTCCCCATCGCCGAGAGCACCACCAGCGAGCCGGCGCCCACCACCACCGAAGCGCCCACCACCACGGCGGCGCCCACCACCACAGCAGCGCCGACCACCACGGTCACCTCGCGGCCCCCTGCGGCCACCGGGGCCACCGGGCTGGGCGAGCTGCGGTCCTGCCGGCGCGGCGACGGCGGCGTGATCGCCACCGTGTCGGTGTCGCACCGGTCGGGTCCGGCCAGCACCTTCCGGGTCACGGCCACCCTCGTCGATGCCGGCGGCATCGAGTTCGCCCGTGGCGAGAACCGGACCGAGCTGGTGCAGCCGGGCGGGTCCACGTCGGTCGAGGTGCTGGTGCCGGCCGCGGACGATGCGCAGGGCTCGTGCGAGCTGGGCGAGGTGACCTCCGCCTGACACGGCAGCCGCCTCTGCGGTCAGCAGTCGGCGTCGTTGACCCGCAGATCCGGCATGGTCGTCTTGCAGAAACGGACGCCGACGAGCCGGGCGGCGGCGATCTTGGCGCCGGTGAGGTTCGCCCGGCTGAGGTTGGCACCGGTGAGATCAGCCCCGGTCAGGTTGGCGCGCTCCAGGTTCGCACCGCTCAGGTTCGCTCCGGTGAGGTCGGCACCGGAGAGGTCCGCACCGCCCAGCCGCGCCTCGGCGATGTGGGCCCCCGCCAGGTGCGCGTCGCGAAGCGAGGCACCCCGGAAGTCGATCGAGTAGAGGTTGGCGGCGTTGAGGCGGACGTGGTCGAGCAGGGCGCCGGGGCACTGGGCGAACGGCTCCAGCCGGTACCCCTTGACCCCCTTCGGACCCGACAACGTCGCTCCTCTCGCCGATCCCGCCACGGTAGCGGGAGCGTCCCAGCGGTGACCGTCTCCTCGTTCCGAGTGCTGGTGCGGGGGAAAGTAGGGTGACCGACCGGCCGGTACGCATGGAGGACCGTTGTTCCTGAAGTCGTTGACCATCAAGGGGTTCAAGTCCTTCGCGGACGCCACGAACCTGGTGATGGAGCCGGGTGTGACCGTGGTGGTCGGTCCCAACGGGAGCGGCAAGTCCAACGTGGTCGACGCCATCAGCTGGGTGCTCGGCGCCCAGGCGCCCAGCGCCGTGCGCTCACAGAAGATGGACGATGTCATCTTCGCCGGCACGCAGAAGCGCCAGGCACTCGGCCGGGCCGAGGTGTCGCTCACCATCGACAACTCCGCCGGCCTGCTGCCCATCGAGTTCTCCGAGGTGACCATCACCCGGATCCTCTTCCGCAACGGCGACAGCGAGTACTCCATCAACGGCGTGCCGTGCCGCATGCTGGACATCCAGGAGCTGCTGTCGGACTCCGGCGTGGGTCGCCAGCAGCACGTCATCATCAGCCAGGGCCAGATCGATGCCGTGCTCAACGCCCGGGCCGAGGATCGCCGCCTCATCATCGAAGAGGCGGCCGGCGTCCTGAAGTACCGGCGCCGCAAGGAGAAGGCCGAGCGCCGCCTCACCTCCACCGAGGGCAACCTGACCCGGTTGCAGGACCTCCTGCGTGAGGTCCGCCGTCAGCTGCGGCCGTTGGAGAAGCAGGCCGACGCCGCCCGCCGCCACGGCGCGGTCGTCGCGGAGCTCACCGCGCTGCGCATCCACCTCGCCGGGGCCGAGATCGCCCGTCTGCGCTCCCGCATGGAGGGCGGCGCCCGCCAGCGGGCGGAGCTGGAGGCGTCGGAGAAGGAGCTGCGGGCGCGGCTCCGCCGGCTCGACACCGACGTCATCGCCACCGAGGCGGCCCTGTCGGCCATGGGCGGCGACGACCTCGGCGACGCCCTCGTGCGGTTCGAGTCCCTCCGGGAGCGGGCGCGCGGCCTGGTGGCCGTGCTGACCGAGCGGGAGCGCGGCATCGAGCGCGACCGCGGCGCCTCCGTCGACCAGGACGTCACCGCCAGCCTGGAGGCCGATGCGGCCCGCCTGGCGCGGGAGCTCGCCGATGTCGAGGAGCTCACCGCCGGGCTGGGACCGGAGACGGCCGAGCTCGAGCGGGCCGAGGCCGATCTGGAGCTGGCCCAGCAGGACTTCACCCGGGAGTGGGCCGAGGGCGTGGCCACGCCCACCGGCGCTGCCGCTGAGGTGCGGGGTGAGCTCCAGGCCGTCCGGGCGTCCGTGGAGCGCAGCGCCACCGAGGCTCGCCGGGCCGCCGAGCGCATCGAGGCCATCGATGCCCGGATCGCCCGCCTGGCCGGCGAGGCCGACCGGCTGGAGGCCGAGGTGGCCGAGGCCACCGGCGCCGTCGAGGCGCTCGATCAGGCGCGCACGGCGGCTGGGGAGTCTCGTGCTGCTGCCGCGACGGCCCGGGAGGCGGCCGACGAGGCCCGCCGCCTGGCCGATGCCGCGGTCCACACCTGGACGGCCCGTGCCGAGGCGCTCGGCCTGGCGCTGGACCAGGCCCGGGCGAAGGCGGGCGCCGAGCGGTTGGCGGGTGTCGACGGCATCGTCGGCACCCTGCTGGACGTCGTGCACGTCGATGCCGGCTGGGAGTCAGCGTTCGAGGCCGCGGTCGCCGATGCGGTCGCCGCCGTCGTGGTGGAGTCCGTCGACGCCGGCCGGGCGGCCCTCGCCGAGCTGCGGTCGGGCGATGCGTCCGGCGCCGTGCTCGCCCTCGGGGCAACCCGGCAGGCCCCGGCACCGGCCACCGGCGGCCAGTCGCTGCGCAGCCACGTCCGGGGCACGCGCCCGGGCGTCGACGAACTGCTCGACGCCATCGTGGGGAACGCCGTCGTCGTCGACTCGTGGACCGAGGGCGTCGATCTCGCCCTGGCCAACCCGGCGGCCGTCGTCGTCACTCCGGCGGGAGATCGTTTCGGGCCCACCGGCTGGCGCGTCGGCGCGGCCGGCGCCGGTGCCACCGGTGCCGCGCTGGCCGAGGCCGAGGCCAACGCGGAGGCCGCCACCGCCGAGGCGGCGTCGGCCGCCCGCCACGCCCTGGCCATGCGCGAGGCCCACGACGAGGCCCGCACCGCAGAGACCGAGGCCGGCCGGGCCGTCGACCGGAACGCCTCCCGTCTGAAGGCCGCCACCGAGACCCTGGCCCGCACCCAGCGCGATCACACCGATGCCCTGGCCGAGGCCGAGAAGGTGCGGGTCCAGTCCGCCGAGCTGACCGATCGGGCCCGCCGGGACGCGGACCGTCAGGCCGAGCTGGAGGCCCGTCTCCCCACCCTCGAGGCCGAAGAGGCGCACCTGGCCGAGCAGGGCCGGGCCATGGCCGAGGCCCGCGCCAGGCTCGACGAGCGGTCGGCGGCCGTCGCCCAGCTGCGCATCGACCTCGGGGTGAAGACCGCCGGGCTCGAGGAGCGGCGCCAGTTCCTGAAGAACCGGGCGGCCGAGCTGGACGAGCGCCTGTCGCGCCACGCTGTCGAGCGGGAGCAGGCCCAGGGCCGACGGGTGGAACTGGACCGCCGGGCGGTGGCCACCGCCCGGCTGCGCACCTTCGTGGCGGAGCGCCTGGCCGTGGTCGAAGGCGAGCTCCAGGAGCTGCGCGACCGCCGGCGCCGCCAGTCCGAGGCCACCCGAGAGGTGTCCAACCGGCTCGACGGCCTCCGCAAGGAGCGCCAGACCGCCGAGCGGTCCCTGGCCGAGCTGCGCGAGCGCCAGCAGCGCGTGGAGCTGGAGGACGCCGAGATCCGTCTGCGCCTGGAGACCGCGGTCGAGGCCCTTCGCCGCGACCTGGACTGCGAGCCCGATGCGGCCATCGCCGCTCCGGCACCGGAGCTCCCCGAGAACGTCTCCGCTTCCGCCCGGGTGCGAGAGCTGGAGCGCGACCTGCGGATCATGGGTCCCATCAACCCCCTGGCGCTCGAGGAGTTCCAGGCGCTCCAGGAGCGCCACGAGTTCCTGCAGGGCCAGCTCGAGGACGTGAAGAGCGCCCGTCGGGACCTGTCGAAGGTGATCAAGGCCATCGACGCCGAGATCGTCAGCGTGTTCGCCTCGGCCTTCGCCGACGTGTCGCAGAACTTCCAGGACCTGTTCGAGACCCTGTTCCCGGGCGGTCGGGGCCGGCTCAAGCTCACCGACCCGGACAACCTGCTCACCACCGGCATCGAGGTCGAGGCCCGGCCCTCCGGCAAGAACGTCCGGAAGCTCTCGCTGCTGTCAGGCGGCGAGCGCTCGCTCACCGCGCTGGCGTACCTGTTCGCCGTGTTCCGGGCCCGCCCCAGCCCCTTCTACGTGATGGACGAGGTCGAGGCCGCCCTCGACGACGTCAACCTCCACCGCTTCCTCGACCTCATCCACGAGTTCCGCGCCGAGGCCCAGCTGATCATCGTCAGCCACCAGAAGCGCACCATGGAAGCCGCCGACTGCCTCTACGGCGTCACCATGCAGCCCGGCGGCTCGTCGAGGGTGGTCAGCGAGAAGGTCAAGGACTAGCGGTCACCTCGCGCTCGTTCCGGTGGTCGAGGGACGACGAGCGCGGGTCAGGGGGACTCCGGCTCGTAGCAGCGGCCCATGATCCAGACCTTCCCGGCGGCGAGGCACGCGGTCCGGTTGGTGTAGGTGCTGGCCGAGGGTGCACCGCCGGGGTCGGTGGTGGAGGTGCTGCCGCCATCGCCGGATCCGAGCCCCGCGCCGGCATCACCGAGGCGACCCGAGCCGGAGGTGCCCACGAAGGTGACGGCGGCGATGCACACCACTGCGATGAGCGCCACGAGCAGCGCGTATTCCACGAGCCCAGCGCCGCGCTCGGATCGGTCTCGGACGCGCCGGCGCGCCTGCTTCGTCTGCATCTGGGCTTGTTCCCTCCGTCGGTGCCGGTCGGCACCTGCTCTCACCCTGTCGGAAGCCTGTGACCTGGGGAAATGGGCCGTTCGGACTGAAATCAACGCAGAGAGTGAGCGAAGGTCACAAGGGGTGAAACGATGCTCCCTGGACGGGTGGCCGGAGAGGTGCTCGACGATGCCGCTGACGGGCTACTCGGCGCAGTCGAGGCAGTAGTCGCCCTGCATGCGGTCGGGGTGGGTCTGCAGGAAGCACGAGGCGCAGGTGCGCATCTGGAGCACGGGCTTCTTCACCTTCGGCACCGCCGGGGTCCGTGGGGTCCGAGCCCGGGGGACGGGCACCACGCGGACCGGGCGGTCGCCGGGGTCTCGGCCGATGCTGCCGTCGCGGATCTGCGCCAGGTAGCCGGACCACTCGGCGTCGCGGTGCTGCTGCAGCGCCGCCTTCGGCCGGGCGGTGGCCCGGACGGCGGCCGGCAGATCGTCGATGGGGTGGCGGGCCAGCCAGTCCACGCTGCGTCGGTGGTGCACGCCGTCGGTGGCGTCGCCGTCGAACTCGTAGCGCCCGGTGACCGAGCCCACCACGACCTCGCCCCGCGACAGGTCGGGGAGCAGCACCGACTCGCCGACCTGGATCTCCCGGACGAACGCCGAGAGGATCGCCTCGTCGGCATCGAGCTGCGCGGTGGTGCGCTCACCCACGAGGAACCGGCGGATCTCCGAGCGGGTCAGGATCTCCGCGTCGGGCACCTCCGGGTAGTCCACCCCGATGACGCCGTTCTCGACGAAGCGGACGATCCGCTCGTCCTGCTCGCCTCCTCGGATGACCCACATGCTCGGAACCTCCAGCTCCACCGCACCGATGTGCGGGGGATCCGAACCTAGGGGACCGGTCCGCCGATCGGAACATGCCCGGTCGGAACGGGTCGGTTCAGGCCGGTGGGGGACCCGGGTCGGTCTCGG
The DNA here is from genome assembly GCA_937926025.1 of uncultured Acidimicrobiales bacterium. Lineage (GTDB taxonomy): Bacteria > Actinomycetota > Acidimicrobiia > Acidimicrobiales > Iamiaceae > Aquihabitans. Next base: position 290 of record CALANQ010000194.1, on the reverse strand, counting down.
GGTCGTCGGCGCCGGCGCCGGGGCCCGACGGAGCGGGCGGCGTCCCGGGGGGCGCGTCCCAGCCGGGCGGGTACGCCTCGGCCTGGGTGCTGTCGTCGAGCCCGCGCTGGCGGATGAGGAACACGATCGCCACCACCACGGGGATGGCGATGAGGATGATCACCAGGAAGATGGCCACCGGGCCCAGAGCGGCAAGGGTCATGCCGGGACCCTAGATGCGATCGCGGCGGTCCGGCGTCGCCGAGCCGTGACCGGCATCGAGCGGTGATGGATCTCCAGCTCGCTACGGG
>CALANQ010000193.1 GCA_937926025.1 uncultured Acidimicrobiales bacterium | reverse complement strand
CGTGGGTGACGGTGAGCTTCACGAACGGGTCGCCGGCCTCGATGTCGAACGTGGCGGTGGAGCGGGGCTCGCGGTTCCACCGGGCCAGGTCGTCGGCGGAGAAGCCGATGTGGTCGGCCAGCTCCGGCACGAACGAGTGCCACGTGTAGGAGAGGTGCGTGTAGGGATCGGCGGCCAGGACCACCTGCTCGGGGTCATCGAGCACGACGCCGCTGTGGGTCCACACCATCTTGGAGCCGGCCTTCCAGTCGGTGGCGAACTCCATGTCCCAGTAGCGCTGGGTGAACGCGGGGTCGGTGAGGCCGGCCCAGAGCTGCTCGGGCGTGGTGCGGATGTAGGTGGTGTAGACGAACGAGGGCTTGGACATCGGGGTCGCCTCCAGGGCGGTCTTCAGGTCGGCCAGGGCTTCCACCCGGCCGCGGTCGTAGTGGCTGATCCACCGCTCGCCGATCTCGTTGATGGGGGCGGCGTTCAGGTAGTGGAGCTTCTCCCGACCGTGGCGGACGGTCGTGATGAGCCCGGCGGCTTCGAGGACCGCGAGGTGCTTGCTGACTGACTGGCGGGCCATGCCGAGCCCGTCGCCGAGCTCGCGCAGGTTCTGGCCCTGCTTGGCCTGCAGGCGGTCGAGCAGCTCGCGGCGGCTGGGGTCCGCGAGGGCGCGGAACACGTCGTCCATCGGAACGAGTGTGGCGCGGCTCAGTGGTCCCAGCTGCTGATGACGATCTCGCTCGGGTAGACGTTGGACGTCCCGCCTTCGAGCAGCGCCTTGAGGCCGATGAAGAAGGTGGCCCACTTGGTGCTGCAGTGGCCGGTGAACCGGGTGGCCTCGCGCCAGCCGTCGTTGGTGAAGAACAGCACCGTCTCGCCGTCCTCCTGCGACAGGTCGAAGGCGAACGTGGTGTCGATCCACTCGTCGGGGCCGGCGATGCCGCGCCACACGACGCGGTCGGGCGTGACGTCGAGGACCTCGAACCCGGCGCTGCGCTCCGGGGACCCGAACGTGAAGGTGAGCTTCCCGCCGGGGGTGGGGTCGCCGACGGTGTCGGTGGTCCACCACGAGGCGAGCCCGTCGACGGTGGCGAGGGCCCGGTGGACGTCGGCCTGGGGGGCTCGGATCCCGATGCGCTGGTAGATGGCGGTCATGGTCGCTCCTTGGTCAACAGGCAGCCGTTCGGCTGCCTGTTGATGATGCGCAGCCAAATGGCTGCCTGTCAACCCTCCTCGACGACGTGGCGGCGCCGGGGTCGAGGGCGCGGGCCGAGGGCCCGGGGTCCATCGGCCGTCGCCCGCGGTAGCGTCCGCGTCGCGCTGGGAGCGGTCCCGGCGGGATCGGAGCGTGGACGATGGCGTACGAGGTGGACTTCAAGGACGTGTCGACGGTCGGCCTGGAATCGTCGCCGCACGCCGACGCGCTGGCCGGCCTGCGAGCCAACGAGGCGCGGTACTTCAAGAACAAGTTCGACCACGCCTTCGTGGTGGAGCCGGCCTCGAGGGCCAAGAAGACCATCGCCTACGTCCACAAGATCCTGAAGGACGAGCGCGACCTGGTCATCGGCTCGACGCCGCTCGAAGCCTGCGAGTTCGAGGTCGACGGGGTCCGCTGGGCGTACGTGTTCTACGAGAGCGGCCTCTCCATCAACGTCCTCTACACCCTCGCCGACGGCGGCAAGCGGGCCGTCGGGTTCAAGCTCTCCGACGGCATGGACGTCCCCGAGGAGCTGGCCGAGCGGTTCAAGTTCGCTCGCCAGAAGTCCAAGCTCGCCGGCACCATCCGCGGCTCCTACTTCGTCATCAAGGGCGAGTACTGATCTGCGAGCGGCACCGTCCCGCTGAGGGCGGCGCCGCCTCGGCATAGCGTGGCGGCGTGCGAGAGATCGACGAGTTCGTCCGAGCGTTCCGCGAGGACGGCTGGGCCTCCGAGCCGTTCCCGCGGATGCTGGACATCGTCGGGGCCGGCGGGGCGCTGCCGCTCGGGACGCGCCTGCTCGAGGACGTCTCCGACGGCGGCACCTTCTTCGACGCCGCGCTGAGCTACCTCTCGATCGACGAGTTCGATGCGGCGGTGGACCGGGCGATCGAGCACCTCGTCGTGGGGCGGGCTCCGAACCCGGACGCCGCCGATTCCGTGATCGCGCATGCCAGCCTCCAGGCGAGCCACTCCCTGACGCCGCACCTCCCCGCGCTGTGGGAGCGGTGGCCGAACCACCGCTCCTCCTACGAGATGTGGCCGTGGCGCGGGGCCGACACCGCCGAGTGCGAGCGGCTCGCAGCGGCCTTCGACCACGACCCGAGCTCGGCCGATGCCCGGCGGGCGTGGGCCGGGCTCCTCGAGAGCCGGTCACCCGGAGGAATCGAGGCCGCGCGCGCCCGGGCCGGCATGGTGACCGAGCTCTGGTCCCCTGGCTACGAGGGCCCCACCGCACCGGCGGAGGCCTGGTTCGACCTGGTCGGCTTCGAGCTGCTCGACGACGGCGTCCGCCGCCGGTGCGCCGATGCGGTCTTCCACCTCTCGTTCGATCCCGCCTACCTGGGGCGGGCCGACGATCCGGTCCACGTCCGGCCGGGCACCCATCCCACCTGGTTCGACCTGGGCGACCCGGTGGCGACGGCAGCGTTCGGGGGCTCGGTCGAGGAGGCTTGCGCCGTGTGCGGCGGCGTGCTGCACCGTCTGCTGGAGCTCGGGGACCCCGAGGTGCTCGAGCCGCTCGGCATCACCGCTCGCAGCCGGGTCGAACTGGCCACGTGCTTGTCGTGCCTCGGGTGGACCGAGGACGTGCTCTGGTTCCGTCACGACGCTGACGGCCGCCCGTCGCCCCTCCACGAGGGCGGGCGCCAGGAGCCGGAGTTCCCGGTCGGCGCGCTTCCCGTCGGCGAGGTGGGCCTGGTGCCGACGCCGGCGAGGTGGCGCATGCAGGACCGGGCGCTCGCCAACGGCCGGGAGAACCTGCACCGCGTCGGCGGTGAGCCCACGTGGGTCCAGTCGGCGGACCACCCGGATTGCCCGTCGTGCGCCCGGTCGATGGACTTCGTCCTCCAGCTGGACTCCCTTCCCGACGGTCCCGGCGAGTGGCTGTGGGGCTCGGGCGGCCTCGCCTACGTCTTCTGGTGTGACCGCTGCGCCGTGTCCGCCGGCCGCTGGCAGTGCACCTGAGCGGGCCTCCCGCCGCCGGCACGGCCCGAGGTCGCCCCGATCTCGGGTCACTCGAGCCCCGCCGCGGTGCTCAGGTGACCGGGGATCGCGGATCGCCGGCCACTCCTCCGGGTCCGGTCGACGGGTGGCACCAGCCGTTTCACCCTCGGTCGGATCGTTGGTTGCCCCTGGTCACGTAGGGTGACGGCTTCGTTCGTTCATCTGACGGGAGATGAGAGATGCGCAAGTTCCGGTGGTTGCTGGTCGTGCTCGCGGCGGTGGGTCTGCTGACCCTCACGGGCTGCGGGACCTCGAGCGGTTCGGACACGGAGTCGTCCAGCTCGTCCGACGGTGGGGAGGCCACCTCCACGGTGGCCGACGACGGGTTCGTCACCGGCACCCCCGAGGAGTGGCTGGCCGACGTGTGCGGTGCCGACGCGGAGATCGCCAAGAGCGACAGCGACCTCGAGCCCCGGTACGGCCCCGATGCCACCGACTCCTGGTACTGCCCGTCCATCGCGCAGAACGACGGCACCGACACCTACCCCGAGGCCGTGCTGTTCAGCAGCGACCCGAGCGCCGACTGGCAGCCCTCCACCGAGCCCGACACCTACCTGACCTTCGCCATCGGCCAGGTGTCCGAGGATCAGTGGGCGCTGGTCTACGAAGACTCGTCCACCGACAAGATCGCCGAGCCGGCGCTGTCCGGGCTCACCGAGTTCGGCTTCGAGGTCTACGAGAACAACGAGCCGGTCGGCTAGCCCCGACGCGCCAGGGGAGCTTCACGGGCGCGTCACAGCCCGGACACCTCCGGCTGGCACGCTGCCTGCTCGATGGAACCGCACCCCCCGATCCCCAGCGACTCGGCGTACGTCGCGCCCCACACCGCGCTCGGGCTCATCGGGTCGGGGATGCGCGTCTTCGTCCACACCGGTGTGGCGACGCCGCGCCTGCTCGTCGACGCCCTGGCCGACCGGGCCGAGGGCCTCGACCACCTCGAGGTCACGCACCTGCACACGGAAGGGCCCGCGCCCTACGTCCGGCCGTCGCTGCGCGACCGCGTCCACGTCCGGGCCCTGTTCGTGGGGGCCAACATGCGCGGCGCGGTGGCCGACGGCCAGGCGGACTACGTGCCGGTCTTCCTGTCGGAGATCCCCCGGATGTTCCGCCAGCGGACCCTCCCCCTGGATGCGGCCCTGCTCCAGGTCTCCCCGCCGGACCAGCACGGCTGGTGCACCCTCGGGGTGTCCGTGGATGTCAGCCGCGCCGCCGCCGACTCGGCGCCGATCCTGATCGGGCAGGTCAACCCGCGGATGCCCCGCACCCACGGCGACGGCCACGTGCACGTCAGCCGCTTCGCCGCCCTGGTGGCGTGCGACGACGAGCTGATCTCGCCGCCGAGGCCGAAGCTCGACGCCGTCCGCATCGAGATCGGCCGGCACGCCGCAGGTCTTGTCGGTGACGGCGCCTGCCTGCAGCTGGGCATCGGCGCCGTTCCCGATGCCGTGCTGGCGCAGCTCGGCGACCGCCGCGGCCTCGGCATCCACACCGAGACGTTCTCCGACGGCGTGCGGGAGCTGGTGGAGGCCGGGGTGGTGACGGGTGAGCACAAGGCCATCGATCGGGGCGATGTGGTCACCGGCTTCGTGATGGGCTCCCGCCTGCTCTACGACTTCGTCGACGACAACCCGGCGGTGCGGCTGCTCGACGTGGCCTACGTGAACGACCCGAACGTCATCGCCCGCAACCCGAACGTGGTCGCCATCAACAGCGCCATCGAGGTGGACATCACCGGTCAGGTCTGCGCTGATTCGATCGGCACCCGCCAGTACTCGGGGGTCGGCGGCCAGATGGACTTCATGCGGGGCGCAGCGCTGTCCGACGGTGGCCGTCCGGTCATCGCCCTGCCGTCGACCACGGGCTCGGGTGCGTCGCGCATCGTGAGCCAGCTGCAACCCGGGTCGTCGGTGACGACCACCCGCTCGCACGTCCACTTCGTGGTGACCGAGCACGGGGTCGCGGAGCTCCACGGGCGCTCGCTCCGGGAGCGGGCCGAGGCGCTCATCGCCATCGCCGCCCCCGAGCACCGCGAGCGACTCGCCGCCGACGCTCGCGCCCGCTTCGGCCGCTGACCCTGCTGCGCCCGGGGCGCGCCCTCGCTCGGCCCTCGCCGCCCGTGCTGCCCGGGGGAGCCGTGGCCGCCGAACGCCCACCTCGCTGTGTCCGATTTCAGCCCTTTGCTGGATCTTTCATGTCTTTTCCGCTCCCCTCGCGCTAGGGTCGCCGAACCACCCCACCTCGGCGGAGTCGGGCGGCGCAAGGAGCGACGCACTCGATACTCACTTCGTCGGATCGAGGAGCAACCATGCGAAGGATCCTGATCATCGTGGCGATGGTGGCCGCATCGGCGGGTGTGGGGGCGCTCGCCGGCGGCGAGCCCGCCGGGGCCGCTGACTACGGCTGCTCGGCGGGCAACGTGTGCCTGTTCTCGGACGCCGGGTACGAGACCACCGGGTGCAAGTCGAACTGGGTCGGCAACAACAACGACTACCGCGCCTGGGGCTACGAGTACACGTCGGCAGCCTGCTACTACAAGGCGCTCAACAACTCGGTGTCGTCGATCAAGAACGCCACTACAAGGACGCGTTCTGGGCGGGCGACTACCGCACGCTCGCCCGCGGCGGCAGCTGGTCGACGCTGGTGTCCGGCCTGCGGGACGCGCTCTCCAGCCACCGCTGGATCGCCTAGGTGGCCCGCCGTCCATCGGGCGCGGTGCTGGTGGCCCTGGTCCTCCTGGTCGGGGCCACCAGCTGCGCCGGCGGCTCCCCCGGCGACGCAGCCGACCGTCGGGTGATCCGCTCGGGCGACCCCTCCGTCCGCGGGAGCGAGGCGGAGCTCCAGACGATCGTGGGCCAAGCGCGCGAGGTGGCCAACCTGTACGAGAACGCCGCCTCCGTGGCGGCCGGGCCGTGCATGCGCGCCGCGGGGTTCGAGTACTGGGAGCCGGCGCTGCGGGGCGACGGCGGACCGGTGGTGGTGGATCCGGAGCACCCCGAGGCCAACGAGGACGACCCTCAGGCTCGCAACGCGGCGTACGTGGCGGCCCTCAGCCGGGAGGAGCAGGTGGCCTACAACCGCGCCCTGCTCGGCGATGAGTCCGACGGCGACCCGATCGAGATCGAGGATGCCTCCGGCGAGGTGGCCATCGAGTTCCTGAGCGGTGGGTGCCTGGGCGAGGCGCGCGCTGCGGTCATGCCCGACGGAACCTTCGCCGAGGTCCAGACCTACCTGTACCGGCTGGAGGCGCTCCCCCAGGACGTGACCAGCCGGGTGCGGGACTCGCCGGAGTACCACGACCTGTCGGCGGCGCTCCTGGCGTGCCTGCGGAAGGACGGCGTCGACGCCGCCGATGTCGGCGCTGACCCGGCCACCTTCGGGGACCTCGATGACGACCAGGCCGAGGCGGCGCGGTCCTGCTCCGAGCGGCTCGATGCCGCCGGACCGCTGGGGTCGCTCCGAGATGCGGCCGCCGCCGTCGTGCTGGAGGACAACGCGTCGCTGGTCGGAGAGTGGCGCGCCGCGTACCGCGGGCTCGTGCGACCCCTGCGCGACCAGCTCGGCCTCGAGGAGTAGCCGGTGGCGCCACCATCGGCCCCTCGTCACGACGGTGGGGGCCGACCCGTCAGCCGCCGTCGGGTGCTCGGTCTCGTGGTGGCGGTCGCCGTGGTCGCGATGGCCGCCGGGGTCGGCGCGTCGCGGCTCGTGGTGTCGCCCGGTGACGCGGCCGCCCGGTCGAAGCCGCCGACCCCGTCCGAGCTGGCGGTTCCGGTCGAACGGCGCCAGCTGGTCAGCCGGGTCGTGACCCGGGGCGAGATCACCCTCGGCGGTGCCGTCCGGCTGTCGATCCCCTCGGCTGACGGCGCCGTCGTGACCGAACGGCCTCCGGTGGCGGGCACGGCGCTGGCCGAGGGGGACCTGCTGGTCGAGGTCTCGGAGCGCCCGGTCTTCGTCCTCACGGGAACGGTGCCGATGTACAGCGACGTGCTCCCGGGGTCCACCGGCGTCGACGTCGAGCAGCTCGAAGCGGCGCTCCAGCGACTCGGTTTCGCTCCCGGCTCGGTCGACGACACGTTCGATGGGGCCACCGAGTCGGCCATCGCGGCCTTCTACGAGGCGAAGGGCTACGCGGCGCCGGGGCCGTCGCCCGAGGATGCGGCCGAGTTGGAGGAGGCCCGCCGGCGCGTCTCGGCGGCCCAGGCCGAGGTCGCCGGTCCCGGCGGCGGTGCCGTGGCCGAGGCCACGGTCGCGGTCCGAGACGCCGAGCGAGCACTCGCGGCGGCCCGGGGGGCGGCGCGGGTGGCCCGTCAGGAGGCCGATGGGGCGGTCAGCACCGCTGCCGCTGCAGCCGATGCGGCCCGACGAGACGACGAGGCCGCGTCGGCCGCGCTGGCGGCCGCGCCGGGTTCGGGGCTGTCCGACCCTGAACGGCGGGAGCTCGAGGCGGCGGCGGGATCCGCACGCGTGGCGCGCATCGCAGCGCAGAACGGCCTGGTGCTGGCGGAGACCCAGCGAGATCAGATCATCGGGGACGCCCAGGCGTCCATCGACGCTGCGTCGGATCAGGTCGCCCTGGCGCAACGTCGGCACGCCGGGGTGGCCGGCGGCGCGTCCGCCTCGGCCGGTCGTGGCGAGCTCGACGCCGCGGTGGCGCACCTCGCCGAGGTCGACGCCCGGATCGGCACCGCCGCGCTGCGGTCGGAGCTCATCTTCGTCCCGACGCTCCCGGCCACGATCAGCTCGGTGGAGGTCGGTCTGGGCAGCCCGGTCGACGGTGTCCTCGCCGAGGCGAGCCAGGCGGCGATCGAAGCCCGGACCCGCCTCCCGGAGCGGGCGCGGGATCTGGTCGAGACCGGAGACCCGGTCCGGGTCGCCGCATCAGACGGCGCCTTCGAGGCGACGGGGTCCATCGTCGCCATCGCTGACGATGCCGAGCCGGGAGGGTTCCCGGCGCGGGTCCTCGTCGACGCCGAGGGCCTCGACCCGCTGCGCATCCGGGGGGCAAGCGTCCGGGTCACCATCCCCGTCGGACGGACCGACGGGCCGGTGCTCGTCGTGCCGGTGGCGGCGATCTTCAGCGCCGCCGACGGATCGGCGCGCGTCGAGGTGGTGCGAGGGGACACGACCGAGCGGGTCACCGTCCGACCCGGCCTCTCGGCGGACGGGTACGTCGAGGTGGAGGCCGCCGGCGCGAGGCTGGAGGAAGGCGACATGGTCGTTGTCGGTCGAGGGAACTGATCCGGATGCCGTCATCCGGCTGGTCGATGTGAGTCGGCGGTTCGGCCCGACCTCGGTGTTCTCGGGCGTCCACCTGGCCGTCGGGGACGGGGACTACGTGTCGATCGTGGGGACGTCGGGCTCGGGCAAGTCGACCCTCCTGAACATCCTCGGCCTCCTCGATCGACCGTCGAGCGGGACCTACGAGCTGCTCGGAGCCGACACGACGCGGATGTCCGACCGTCAGCGCGCCGTCGCCCGCGCCCAGCACGTGGGCTTCGTGTTCCAGTCGTTCCACCTCATGCCCTACCGGTCCGTGACCGAGAACGTGGTGCTGGCGCAGCGGTACGCCGGCATCCCGCGCCGCCACCGCCTGGAGCGGGCGAGCGAGGCGCTGGACCGGGTCGGGCTCTCGCACCGGGCTGAGGCCCAGCCCCGGACGCTCTCCGGCGGTTAGGCGCAGCGGGTTGCGATCGCCCGTGCCATCGTCACCCGTCCGGCCCTGCTCCTCTGCGATGAGCCCACCGGCAACCTCGACTCGGCGACCACCGGATCGGTGCTCGACCTGTTCGACCAGCTGCACGCCGACGGACTGACGCTGGTGGTGATCACCCACGACGAGGCGGTGTCGCAGCGGGCGGAGCGGATCGTCCGCGTCGGCGACGGCCGGGTCAGCCCGGCCCACGGGGCCTCGTCGTGACGGTCGCTGCACGGGACCTGTTGGACGAGGCGGCGGCGGGTGCGCTGGCCAAGCCGGTGCGGGCGGTGCTCACGACGCTGGGCACCGTGATCGGCGTCGCGGCGCTGGTGGCGACCGTGGGCATCGCCCGCACGGCGGGCGGCCAGCTGCTCGACCGGTTCGATGAGCTCGCCTCCACCGAGATCGTCGTCCGGCCTGGTCCCCAGGTCGAGGGGGACGGTGGTCCGGGCCTTCCGCTCCGGGCCGACCAGCGGATCCTCCGTCTCAACGGCGCAGTGGCGGCAGGCTCGTACGCGTCGGTGGACACCGGCGATGCGCTGGTCCGGAGCGTCCCCATCGACGACCTCCTCGGCGCCGACGAGCTGGCGCTGCCGGTCGTCGCCGCCTCTCCGGGGCTCCTCGACGCCGTCCGCGGGAGCATCGCTGCCGGACGGTGGTTGGATCCGGTGCTGGATGAACGGGCCGAGCGGGTCGCCCTGCTCGGTGCTGGCGCCGCTCGGAGGCTCCACATCGACCGGGTCTCGCAGCAGCCCGTGATCTTCGTGGGCGACGAGGCCTTCGTCGTCATCGGGTTGCTCGCTGACGTCGAGCGCCACCCCGACCTGCTGGGTTCCGTCATCATCCCGGAGGGCACCGCCGTGGAGCTCTTCGGGCTCCGTGGGCCGGACGAGGTGATCATCGAGGCGGCACCGGGGGCCACCGGGCTGATCAGCCGTCAGGCACCCGAGGTGCTGTCGCCGGTCGACCCCGATCGCGTCCGGGCCTCGCGTCCTGCCGGCGCGGCATCGGCGCGGCGCCGGGCGGCCGCGGACATCAACGCCCTGTTCGTCCTCCTCAGCGTCCTGTCGCTGGTGGTCGGCGCGCTCGGCATCGCCAACGTCACCATGGTCTCCGTCTTCGAACGGACCGGCGAGATCGGGTTGCGGCGCGCGCTCGGGGCCTCTCGAAGGTCGATCGCCGGGCAGTTCCTCCTCGAGAGCACCCTGCTCGGCACGATCGGAGGGATGATCGGCGCGTCGGCCGGCGTCGTCATCGTGGTCTCCACCGCGGCGGTCCGGTCCTGGACGCCGGTGCTGGACCTTCGGCTGGCCGTCCTGGCGCCGGTGCTGGGTGCGCTGATCGGGCTGGCCTCGGGTGCGTACCCCGCCGGACGAGCCAGCTCGATCGAGCCGGCCGAGGCGCTGCGGTCCGGGATCGGGTGATCGTCGGCGTGCCACCCAGGATCCGGCCGGACACGGCGTCCGGAGGATGGGCCACGGGGCGACCGATCAATCGAGCGGTCGCTGCAGGTGCTCGTCCGTGGTCGGAAACGGGCGCCGCTCGACGATCGCTCGGCTGCAGGCGTCGAGCACACCCCCGATCGTTCCGTAGACGGTCTCCGCTCGAGCCTCCCGGCACAGGGCTTCGACCATCTCGTCGTGGAACGCGAGCACCAGGTGGCGCAGCTGGCGGAACCCGTCCTCTCGGTGGTGGGGGTGAACCGAGTTCTGGGCGATCCGGTCCTCGATCCAGGCCGAGCGATGGACCTCGTGGGCTTCGTAGGGGGCGAGGCCCCGTCCGGACAGCGGGTGCCCTCCAAGTGCCTCGTCGTTCGGACCACCGATCATCACGGAGTCGCACCCGGCGAGCTCGATGACGACGATCCCGTCGACGGTGGCGTCGTCCGGCGAGACCACGCGCGTCGTCGCCCCGTCCCAGCTGGGATCGGGCAGGTCGGCGAGGCAGACGACGAACGCACGGGAACCATCGCTCACCAGGTGAGGGAGCGGCGCGCCGGGACTCCACCGCACGCCGAGGTCGATCACCTCGGCCCACGGTTCCCCTCGAGCGTCCGCCAGGTCGCGTTCGGCTCCGAGCACCGCTTCCCTCCGGTCACGGTCGCCCCAGCCGCCCGCCCGCTGGTCGTCCTCGGCCGCTCGCAGCGCCGCTTCCGCAGCCCGGACCCGGCGCCGGTCGATCTCCGTCACGCGGTCCGCGCCCTGCGCCTGCGAGCCGGAACCTCGGCGCGTCGGATGCGGGTCGACCGGAGAGCTGGCACCAACGCAGCTTCGCGCTCCGGGCTCTGCTCGGTCGCCGACCCGGCACCGAACCGGCCGGCTGGCGGCTTCGGCGCTCGTCCGACCGATCGTCCGAACCTCGACACCAGGACTTCGTCGGGTCGGCGGCGGGGGCGTCAGGACAGGAGCAGGTCGACGAGCCCGGCCGGGTTGGCGAGCGCGGGGAGGTGGCCGGCTGCGACGTGCTCGGGCTCGACGCCGAGGCGGTCACGGATGAGGCGGTCCATGAAGTCGGCCGGGAAGAAGCGATCGTTCGTCGCTGCGATCCCGCGCGTGGGGATCGCCGGGAGGGACGCGAGCGGGAACGGGTCGGCCATCACGCGGTCCGTCTGCGCGGGCTCGCCCCGCTCCAGCAGCTCGCGGAGCACACTGGGCGGGAGATCGTGGAGGAAGTGCTCCATGACGTCCATCTCCTGGTCGGCCCACACGTCTTGGAAGCCGCTGTCGGCCCACCAGCTGCCGGCCGTCTCCCCCGGCTTCGGGATCATCGCGGCGACGAAGACGAGCATCTCGGCATGGAGTCGCTCGGCGACGATGGGCGCCGTGAACCCTCCGAGCGACTGCCCCACCACCACCGCACCACCATCGTGCGGGCCGACGGCGTCGAGTGCCGCAGCGACGTAGGCGTCGAGACCGGCGTCCGGGTCGCCGGAGGGCAGCTCGACGGGCACGGCGCGATGCCCGGCCGCTTCGAGCAGCGGAACGACGAGGTGCCAGTACCAGGCGTCGCCGCCTGCTCCCGGGATGAGCACGTAGGTGGCCATGCACGGTGGACGGGGGGCGCCGCTCCGATTCAGCGGCTTGCCGTGCTCGGCGTCCACACCCACGATGTTCTGCGCGTCGAGGTAGGTTGTCGATCTGGGTGATCCGACGCCTCCGGAACAGGAGGACGTGATGCCCACGGAGACCGAGGAGTACGACGCGCAGCGGGCTGCCGAGTACGACCAGGTGTACGAGAAGCCCGAGCGGCAAGAGGATCTCGCTGCCCTGTCCAACCTGGTGACCAGCGCACTCGTCGGGAGAAACGTGCTCGACATCGCAGCGGGCACCGGGTTCTGGACCGAACGGTCTGCTGATGTCGCTCGGAGCACGATGGCCTGCGACAACAACGAGGAGACGCTCGGGGTGGCGCGCTCGCGTCGGACCTGGCCGACCCCGCCCAGCGCGGTGCCGTCGCGACGGTGACCTCGATGACCTACTTCTGGGCAGCGACGGTCCGGACTCCCGATGGACGATGACACGAGGGGAGGCGACGCGTACGACGACACCGTGACCGCCCGCTACCTGGCTCACCGCCACTCCGGTGTCGCCAGCCCCAACGCGGTGATGGAGGAGCCGGCCGTCCTTGCCCACCTCGGGGATCTGTCCGATCGACGCGTGATCGACCTGGGGTGCGGCGATGGCACGTTCGCCGACGTCGTGATCGACCGGGGGGCCCTGAGCTACCTGGGCGTCGACGGGTCAGCAGCGATGGTCTCCATCGCCAGGGAGAAGGTGCGCAGCAGGAGGGCACGGTTCCATCTCGGCAGCATCGAGGACTTCCGACCCCAGGCCGGGTCAGCCGATCTGGTGACATCACGGATGGCGTTCCACTACCTGCGGGAAGTCGCTCCGACCCTCCGCTCGATCCGTCAGGCTCTTTCACCCGGCGGCCGGCTCATCTTCACCGTCACGCACCCGATCATCACGTCGCACGACAACCAGGGGTCGGGGCCCCGTACGACCTGGACGGTCGATCGCTACTTCGATGCGGGTGAACGCCGCCGCAGGTGGTTCGGCACCGAGGTCACCTGGTTCCACCGGACCGTCGAGCAGTACCTCGGTGCAGTCATCTCTGCGGGCTTCGACCTCGATGTCGTCTCCGAGTGCGAGCCGGACCACCGACTGCTCGGCGATGCACCCGATGAGCTCGCACGTCGACGGCGGGTCCCACTCGTCTTGCTGGTGGGTGCGCATCTCAAATGATGAGGGTCAGCCCGACGCCAACCACCGTTGGCAGATGCGCCTCGCTGCCCGCCATCTCTCAACGGCTGAGCGACTCGACGAGGTCGGCAGGTACGAGCTCCCTCTCCACGCCAGATCGAAGGGATCGGGCGAGATGCCCAGCCAGCAAGAGAGGCACCAGTGCACGAGACGA
>CALANQ010000192.1 GCA_937926025.1 uncultured Acidimicrobiales bacterium | reverse complement strand
CTGCTCGCCCTCGGCCCGCCGGCGCGCCGCCGCCCGGCGGTAGGCGTCGCGCTGGTCCGCCGGGATCGCCGCCTCGAATACCGACGGGTGGGCCAGGGCGACCACCGCCGACACGTGGCCGAAGCCGAGGCTGGTGACCAGCGCGGCACGGATCGGATCGCCGTCGGCCCGGCGGATCGGCCGGTACCCGTGGACCAGGTGGTCGTGCGGCTCGATGAGCGGGTCGACGGACTCCAGCACCCGGTTGCCGGGCACCGTGCCGGTCCGCATCATCTGGATGACGCCGTCGATCTGCCACGCCGCTGCGCCGCCTTTGGCGTGGCCGGTCACCGTCTTCTGCGACACCACCAGCAGCGGGTTGCCCGGGGTGCGGCCCAGCTGCTCCTGCACGAACTGGTGGAGGAACGCCTCGTTGGGGTCGTTCTGCTCGGTGGACGTGTCGTGCTTGGACACGACGGCGATGTCGTCGGCGGTGAGGCCGAGGCGGGCGAGCGCCCCAGCGAGCGGCGAGCCGGCACCGCCCCGCACGCACGCAGCAGCACCCACCCCCGGGGCGGGGATGGAGGTGTTGATGCCGTCGCCGAAGCTCGACGCGTAGGCCACCACGGCCTGCACCGGCAGGGCCGAGCCGCCGCCCTGGGCCTCCACGAAGCCGCGCCGGCGCACGTCGTTGGCCCGGCTCGCCTCGCACGGCGCGATGCCCATGGCCTCCAGCTCGTCGGAGTCCGCGGTGGCGTGCATGTCGGCGAACCCGAGCACGCTCTCGCTGGTCAGGTCGTCGAAGCCGCCGGCCAGCACGGCCTGCGCCCGCCCCGACGTGATCTGATCGACGGCCAGCTCCAGGGACACGGCGGCGGTGGCGCAGGCGGCGACCGGATGGACCATCGGGCCGTAGGAGCCGACGTAGCCCTGCACCACGTGGGCCGCCACCACGTTGCCGAGCGACTCCTGGAGCCGATCGTTCTGGCGCTCGGCGTCGAGGAGGTGGTCCAGCAGGACGTGGCGCAGCGACCCCATGCCGCCCATGCCCGCGCCCTGGGTGTTGGCCACCAGCGCCGGGTGCACCTCGGCCAGGAGCTCCTCGGGCGTGAGGCCGGCCTCCGCGAACGCCTCGGCGGTGCACGCCAGGTTGACCAGGGCGCTGATGTCCGCCGTGGTGAGCAGCTCGCCGGCCACGCCGAAGCGGCCGAGGTCCAGCCCGGTGGGGAACTGGCCGGCGACCCGGCGGGTGTGGGGCACCCGGCGGGGCACGCGGACCGCAGCGCCCGCCCGACGGGTGACCCGCCACGCACCGCTCTCCGGATCCTGGTGGACCGCGGTGTGGACCGGGTCGGCGGCGGCGTGCGAGCGGGCCTCCGCCTCCGATGCCACCTCGAACGTGAGGTCGCGGTCGAGGTGGACGGTGCTGAGGACCTCGATCCCGTCGGGGTCGATGGAGCCGGCCCGCTCCAGCGGCCGGACCCCGGTGCGGGCCACCACCTCCTCGCCGTAGCGGTCGACCAGGTCCTCCTCGCCGACGGGCTCGCCGGTGGCGGCATCGACCCAGCCGCCGTCGGCGCCCGCACCCTCGTAGCGGACCAGCCCGCACAGCCAGGCCAGCTCGGCGATGCCCGACGGGGTGGGTGCCCCGTCGACCTCGGCCTGGAAGCGGGTGGCGGCCGCGCCGTGGGGGCCGAGCTCACCGGTGCCGACGATCACCACCAGGTCGGCCGGGTCGAGCCCTTCGGGCACCACCGGGTCCGGCGCCGGCGCGGGCGTCGGAAGCGGGCCAGGCCCCGGCAGGGCGGCCACCGTGGGCCGGGGCGGTCGGTCGCTCGGATCGGCCAGCACGGCGCGGACGGCGTCGGCGTCGTCGGCCGCGGCCTGGTCGGCCAGCAGCTCGGCACCCAGGCCGAGCAGCGCGCCGCGCAGGTCGGTGACGTCGTCGAGGCCGCCGGTCAGATCGACGACGGTCTCCTCCACGTCGCCGACGGCGGCGGCCAGGGCGGCGTCGACCAGGAGGGAGCCCATCTCGTCGGCGGCGAACGTCCGCACGCCGAGCCGCTCCTCGACCGCAGCGGCGATCCCGTCGTTGCGGCCCATGAGACCGGTGCCGCGCACCCAGCCGATGCGGGCGCGCACCAGGCGGATGTGCGCACCCCAGTCCGCGGCCTCGCTGCGGCGACGGGCGGCCAGCACCTCGAGCGCCGCCTTGGTGTCGCTGTAGGGGCCGTCGCCGCCGAAGGCGCCGTGGTTCGGCGAGAGCGGCAGCACGACCGTGGCCGGCGTCCGCCGGTGGCGGTGGCCGAGCCGTTCGCCCAGACCGGCGACGAGGCGCTCCACCCCCAGCAGCTGGACCCGCAGCGCCACCTCCGACGACGGCCCGGCATCCGCCGCAGACCCCACCGTGGAGACGGCGGCGAACGGCAGCACCAAGGTGGGCAGGAGGGCGGGCAGGCGGAGGTCGTCGCGGCCGCGCTGGGGGATCTCGGGATCGGCGAGCCAGTCGAGCAGCGCGTCGACATCGGCGAACGACGCCAGGTTGGCCGGCACCACGTGCAGCTCGGCCCCCGGCGCGGCTGCGCTGCGGTAGAGATCGCGGTACCAGCGGCGGCGCTCCACCGAGAGCGACGAGCTGGTGACGATGACCGTGGCCCCGGCCCGCAGCAGCGGAGCGACCGCCCCGGCGGCGATGGACCCCGGGCTGGCGCCGGTGACCAGTGCGACCTCCGATGCGGCGGCGAGCGCCGATGGGCGCGGGAGGGCGGCGAAGGCGGCGAGGGATGCGGCCGAGCGGCCGTCGCCCCGGCGCTCGGCGGCGGCGGCCAGCCACGAAGCGGTGGCGGCGATGCGGGGATCGCCCGCCCACGGCGCCAGGCGGTCCAGCTCCGCGGACAGCTCATCGCCGCCCTCGCCGGCCGCGGCGACCAGGTCCCAGCGGGCGAACGAGGAGGCCGAGGCGAAGCGGATGGCGCGGCGGTGGTCGAACTGCGGAGCCACGGCCGCAGCCCGGTCCGCACCGAGCTCCCGGTCGAGCTGGGCCAGGCGGTCGAGCGCCTCGTCATCGGCCGGGCGGTCGGCGGCGGCGTCGGCCCCGCCTCCCAGCGCAGCCGCCAGGTCGTTGGCCGCAGCGACCAGCGCGTCGACCACTGCGCCGCCGACCACGGGCGAGCCGGCATCGGCCGCTGACCCGGGTGCCGCGGCCCGGACGGTGAGCCCGAGGTCGCCGGCGACCCGGGCCACCAGATCGTCGAGCAGGGCCCGTCCCGCAGCGGCCGACGTGGGGGCGGCCAGGTCGGCGGCGGCCAGGTCGCCCCCACGGGCCGACGGGCCGGTGCGGGTGTCGAGCGCCAGCCGCAGGAGCACGTGGTCGACCAGGCCGGGACCGAGCGCCCAGGTGCCGGTGAGGTGGGCGACGGCCTCGCGCCGACCCAGCCCGGCGGGCGCCAGCACCCGGGCCAGGGCGGACGACACCGTGTCGCGCAGGTACGGCCCCGGGTACCGGTACGTGGCGGTCCGGGCCGCCAGCTCGGAGCGGAACCGGCCCAGCGTGAGGTCGCCGATGCCGTCGGTGCCGGAGAGGCCCAGCTCCCGACCGAGGTCGATGAGCACCTGGTTGCGCCGGGACGACGCCCCGCCGAACAGGTCGTCGAGCTGCTCGCCGTCGTCGATCTGATCGGGTCGGACCCGGGCCTGCAGGGCGAGCACGGCGAGCAGCGCGGTGCTGCCGTCGACCGGACGGTCCTCCCCCACCACCTCGCTGCCGGCGCCCGTCGGTGCCGAGGCGGGCACCGCGGCCGGTGGGGCGACCGGAGCCGGTGCCGGGGTCGGGACGACCGGTTCGGTGCCGGGATCGTCGTCGTGCTCCACCTCGACGCGGTCGAGGACCAGGTCGCGGTCGCGCTCCAGGTGGAGGGCCTCGGGCGGCGGACCGGCGAGCGGTTCGACGGCCCACGCCGAGCGCGCCAGGTTGGTGAGGACGCCGGCGTGGGCGGGGGCGACCTCGATCAGGCGCGACGCACCGACGCCGCCGACCGCCGCGGGGCGCACCAGCGCCCGGACGGTGTCGATCCACTGCACGGGGGCCGCCAGCTGGTTGGCCAGCAGCTCGATCACCAGGTGCCGGGTGCGCTCGCCCGGACCGGCGTCGGGGGCGGGCCGGGTGCCGCCCCGCTCGACCACCCGGTCGACGAACGACTCGTCGAGGGCGAAGGGGACGCCCACCAGGTTCGGCACCCAGCGACCCACCAGCAGCGCCGGGTCGACGACGGGCGGGACGAGGGCGTCGAGGTGGGCCCGGAGGTCCGCCACGGCCGGGCGCAGGACCGACGAGTGGAAGGGCACGTCGATGCCGCCCACCAGCACCAGGGCGTCGCCGGAGCCCGAGCGCCGGCGGGCCAGGGCATCGGCCAGCGCGTCGAGGCCGGCGACCGTTCCGGCCACGGCGTGCTGGCGGCCGGGGGCGTTGCGGTTGACCAGCTCCAGCACCTCGCCGGTGGCGGCGGCCACGTCGGCCACCAGCTGCTCGGCCTGCGGGTCGTCCAGCCCGGCGGCGCTGGGGTCCAGCACCGCCAGCCGGAAGCCCGAGGTGCCGTCGTCGGCGCGGGGCACGTGGCGCTGCATGGCCCGGCCCCGCTCCCACACCAGCTCCAGGGCATCCGCCAGGGGCAGCACGCCCAGGGCGACGAGGGCGTTGAACTCGCCGATGCTGTGCCCGGCGGCCACCGACGGCTCGGGGCCGCCGTCGTCGGCCAGCTCGGCCAGCTGCGCGGCAGCCAGCGCCGCCATCGCCACCTGCGTGAACTCGGTCCGGAACAGCACGCCGGCCGGGTGCCGCAGGACGGTGCCGTCGGCCAGCGGGAGCTCCACGGGGTTGCGCTCGACCACATCGAGCACCGAGAACCCGAGGCGGTCCAGCGTGGTGGCGTCGGCCTCGGCCCACACGGCCCGCGCCGCGGCGGAGCGGGCCCGCTGCTCGGCTCCGAGGCCGGGGCGCTGGATGCCCTGGCCCGGGAAGGTGAACGCGGTGGCGGGCGGCCGCACCACGGCCTCGCCGATGGCGACGACCTCGTCGTCGGCGCGCACCACGACCTCGACCACGGCGGACCCGGCCCGGTGGCCGGTGCGCTCCGCGGTCAGGTCGACGATGGCGCCAGGGAGCACCGGCGCGGTGAAGCGCACCGACCACGCCTCGATGCGAGACGGGTCGCCGTCGGCCAGGTGGTCGGCCACGAACGCGCCGGCGCGGGCCGCGGTCCACAGGCCGTGGAGCACCGGCTCGTCGAGCCCGGACAGGCGTGCAGCCAGGATGCTGCGGTGGAGCGGGTTGGCATCGCCGCCCACCTCGGCGAAGGGGACGGCCGTGGCGGGGGCGAGGTCGTCGTCCTCGGCCAGCCGCCGGCGGGGCCGATCGTGGGTGCGGTCCGGTGCAGCCAGGAGCGCAGCGAGGGCGTCGACCGGGTGGTGGTCGCCGGACGCACGGTCGTCGAGGGCGAGGCGGGCCCAGGGGCGGGTGCCTCCGGGCGCCACCACGTCGATGCGACCGGTGGCGGTGCGGTGGAACGGGCCCGTCACCCGATCGGCGTCCACGGTGGTGTCGGCGACGAGGCGGAGCGCGGCACCCGGCTCGACGGGCGCGTCGGCCTCGACGCGGCACCACGGCTGGTCGGCCAGCGCGGCCACCAGGCCGGGCCGGGCGTCGAAGGCCGTGTCGTGGTGGGCGCGGCGGCGGACCGGCCCGTGCTCGGCGTCGATGGAGCGCACCAACAGCGCGGCGTGGACCACGGCGACCTCGCCGCCATCGGCGTCGATCAGGGGGACGTGGGCGTCGATGCGCCGGCCGGAGGGCTCGGGCTGGTCCGACACCACGGTGACGGCAGCGGTGCCGGTGGTCCCGGGCGCCGGCGGCCAGGCGGGCCCGGGGACGATGCGGTGCTCGACGTGGAGCAGGTGTCCGAGGTCCGCCGCGAGCGGGCCGCCGAGCAGCGGGGCCAGGGCGGACCACGCCCAGGTGAACGCCAGGTCCAGGGGGGTCCCGTGGTGCTCGGCACCGGTGAGGGCCCGGTACGCGGCCACCTGGGCGGGGTCCACCGACCAGGTGCCGTCGCCCTCGACCACCGGCCCCAGCGAGGCGGCGGACCAGCGGGCCAGGGAGCCGTCGCGATCGGCCCAGGCGAAGGCCCGGTGGTCGCCCGAACCGACCGGCTCGAACCTCAGCTCGAGCGGGACCGGGGCGGCTCCGGAGAGCGTCGGGAGGGTCACCTCGGCCACGACGGACCCGTCGCGTCCCTCGCTGACGCGGACGGCCTCGCCGTCGGCGCGGACGGGCTCGGAGCGCACCGCGGCCAGCACGCCGTCGACCGGCTCGGCCTCGATGCGGTCCCCCGCTGCCAGCAGCGACCACAGGGGGTTGTCCTTGCGCCGGCCGTCGACCAGCACGGAGGCGGCGGCCAGGAGGTCGGCCACCGGTCCGGTGCGATCGGCGAGGACCGGTCGGAGGTGCGCGGGGACGGGACCGGGGCGGCCGAGCCGCGGCCGCCGGTCCACGTCGGCGCCGGCGTCGAGGGCGCGCTCGATGGCGGCCTGCTCGAACCGGGCCAGCAGCTCGGCCACCGGCTCGTCGGCCCGGGTGATGCCGGCGACGGCCTCCGGACCGGGGATCACGAACACGGCGTCGGCCGGGTAGCGGTCGTCGTGGGCCTGCCACAGCGCGTCGCGCAGGTACCAGGCCCGCACCTGGGCGTCGAGCACCGGAACGAACGGAACCGGCTTGCCCGGCTCGGCGCAGATGGCCGCGAACCGGTCCGCGTCGGCCGGGTGCACCAGCTCGGTGGCGGCCGACGGGTGGGCGGCGACGAAGGCGGCCACGGCCGCAGCGGGGTCGTCGAGATCCGACGGGACGGCCAGCACCGGTTCGACCGGGCCGACCTGCTCGGGCGCCAGCCGGGCGGCGAACCGCCGGGCCAGCTCCAGGGCCTTGGCCCGCCAGCTGGGGTCGCCCCAGGCCCCGTCGTCGTAGCGGCCGTGGCGGCCGATGGCGCAGCAGGCCGTGAACCGCTCCAGCACTCCGGCGTAGGTCATGGCCTCGACGTCGCCGAAGTACGGCTTGGCGGTGCGGGCCAGCGCTTCGACGATCTCGTCCCGGCGGGCGTCGACCGCGGCCTGGTCGCCGGCCACCTCCTCCAGCAGGTGCCCGGCGAACGCCGCCGCGTTGTCCAGCGAGTGGATGTCGGCGTCGAGGTTGCTGCGCCCGGACGTGACGCCACCGTCGGCCCCCCGCCACGGGACCCAGGCGTCGGACCCGGCTGCGGCGACGAGCGCCGCCTTCACCTGGGGCGAGGCGGTGGACTCGGCGGTGGCCATGGCGACGGTGCCGAGCAGCACGCCGTCGAGGGGCAGCGGCTGCTCGCCGTGCGCCTCCGCCCACGTGCCGTCGAGCAGGTCCGCAGCGCGGGCCGGGGTGCCGATGCCGCCGCCCGCCACCAGGACCACGTTCGGACGCAGGCGCAGGTCGTGGTAGGTGGCGAGGAGCAGGTCGTCGAGGTCCTCCCAGGAGTGGTGGCCGCCCGCCTTGCCGCCCTCGAGGTGCACGACCACCGTGTGGTGCGGGGCGGCGTCGGCGATGGCCAGCACCTGGCGGACCTGCTCCACGGTGCCGGGCTTGAAGGCGTTGCGGACCAGGCCGTGGGCCACGAAGCGGTCGAGCAGGGCGACGGCCTCGTCGACCTCGGGGATGCCGGCGGACACGGTGACGCCGTCGAAGGGCACGCCCCGGCGACGGGCGTCCCAGACCAGCGCCCCGGACCCGAACTGCAGGTCCCACAGGTGCCGGTCCAGGTAGAGCGCGTTGAACCCCACGGCCACACCGGGCGGGAGCACCTCGGCCAGCTCGTCGACCCGGCGCTCGAACAGGGCTGCGGTGGGCTGGCCGCTGCCGGCCAGCTCGGCGGCGTACCCGGCCTCGGCGGCGGCGGCCACGATGGCGACGTCGGCCGTGGTGGGGGTCATGCCGGCCAGGACGACCGGCGGCCGCCCGGTGAGGCGGGTGTGGCGGTTGTCCAGGTGGCGGCGGCCCGATGGCAGCTCCACCACACTCGGCGCCAGATCGGCGTAGCGCAGGTCCGGCCCCTCGGGCGCGGCACCCGGCGTGCTCAAGATGCGCCGCCCCTCGGGGGTGGCCAGGCCGAGCGCCCGGGCACCGGTGCCCCGCACGAGCTCCGTGTCGAAGCGGGCGACGTCGGTCCCGGGGCCGAGGTCCACCACCCACGAGGCGCCGTGGTCCACCAGCGCGGCCACGGCCCGGTCCCAGCGGACCGGCTGCACGAACTGCCCGGCGGCCACGGCCTCCAGCAGGTCGGGGACCTTGCGCAGGTCCCGGCCATCGGCGCCCGACACGACCGGGGCCCACAGCTCGTCGGGCGCCGGGAGCCAGGCCGGGTCGGCCTCGGCCAGGAAGCGGGCGAGCGGGGCGGCGTGCTCCGGTCCGTGGAAGGGCGTGGAGACGGGCAGCGGGCTCCACGTGAACGACAGGGGCGTGCCGCCCCGGGCACCGCGCTTGCGGGCGGCCGCCTCCTGGCGGGCCACGGCCTCCATCCGCTCGCGCAGGCGGGCCAGCGCCTCCGGGCTTCCGCTGACCACGAAGCGGGTGGGTCCGTTGTGGAGGGCGATGACCAGCGATCGGGTCACGAGCGAGGCGGCCCCCTCGCCCACCGGGGTTTCCAGGCGGTTCCGGCGCCCCCCGCCGATGGCGACCATCGGGGTCAGGCGGTCGCCGTCGGCGCCCGCGGCGACGTGCACCTCGGCGTCGGCCATCAGCCGGCCCTGGAGGCACACGGCGCGCAGCGCCCGCTCGAGGTGGTGGTCGTCGACCAGCCCGCCGGGGGCGCCGGCCACGGCCAAGGCCGCGTAGAGGCCCTGCGAGTGGCCGGTGAGGGCGGCGATGCCGTCGGCCGCCACCACCGCACCGAGGCCGTCGTCCCACAGGACGCGCCACGCCGCGAGCTGGGTGACGAGGATCAGCGGGTGCGACACCGCCGTCGAGGCCAGGTAGGCGCCCGGGGGCGCGCCCTCCGGATCGGCCGCCCACGACGCCAGGTCCAGGCCGTGGCGGTAGCGGCCGGAGGTCGCGTGGCGCTCGGCCTCCTGGACGAGGACCACCGAGGCCGCCGCCGCGGTGGCCGCCGCCTCGGGCCGCTCCCGGACCAGCGCGGCCAGCTCGCGGAGCGGGTCGACCCCCTGGCCGGCGAAGGTCAGGGCGGCCCGGGCGGAGCCGGCGGCCAGCCGGCCGGCCAGGGATCCGGGGGCGGGGGTGGTCATGGGCACGAACCTATCCACGGTTTGTTAGGCATGCCTAATTCCATGTAGACAGACTTCTAGTCGCACGACGGTCACCCCACATGAACCCGCCTGCCCCGCCCCTCACCACCTCCGCCGCTGCGCCCGCCGCCACCAGCGGCGGCGCGGCCCGCCTCCAACGCCAGGAGGCCCGGGAGTCCTCGGTGCGCAGCTACCCCCGGCGGCTGCCGCTGTCGCTCGTGCGGGGCGAGGGCTGCACCGTGTGGGACGAGGACGGACGGGCCTACCTCGACGGCCTGGCCGGCGCCGGCGCGCTGGCCCTCGGCCACCACCACCCCGTCGTCACCGACGCGATCCAGCGGGCGCTGGCCGCCCAGGTCCCGCTTACCACGCTGGACCTCACCACCCCGCTCAAGGACGAGTTCACCACCGCCCTGCTGGCCTCGCTCCCCGCGCCGCTCGCCGAGGGCCGCATCCAGTTCTGCGGGCCCACCGGCGCCGACGCGGTGGAGGCGGCCATCAAGCTGTGCCGGACCGCCACCGGTCGCCAGCCGGTGGTGGCGTTCGGCGGCGGCTACCACGGCATGACCGCCGGCGCCCTGGCCCTCACCGGCGCCCACGGCCCGAAGGAGGCGGTGGCCCCGCTGCTCCCCGGCGTGCACCACCTGCCCTACCCCGCCGGCTACCGCAGCCCGTTCGGCCTGGACCCGGCCGCCGACGCCGATGCCTGCGCCCGCCTCCTGCGCTGGCTGCTGGACGACGACCACAGCGGGACCACCCGACCTGCCGCCGTCATCCTCGAGGCCGTCCAGGGCGAGGGCGGCGTCCACCCGGCGCCCCCGTCGTTCCTCCGCCAGGTGCGGGACCTGACCGCCGACCACGGCGTGCCGCTGATCGTCGACGAGGTGCAGACCGGCCTCGGTCGCACGGGCACCACGTGGGGGTTCGAGGCGGCCGGGATCGTGCCCGACGTCGTGGTCGCCTCCAAGGCCATCGGCGGTGGCCTGCCGCTGGCCGTGCTGGTGCACTGCGAGGAGCTCGATGCCTTCGCCCCCGGCGCCCACGCCGGCACGTTCCGCGGCAACCAGCTGGCCATGGCCGCCGGCGCCGCCACCGTCCGGGAGGTGCAGCGGGCCGGGCTGGCCGAGCGGGCGGCGGTGCTCGGCCAGCAGCTGGTCGACGCACTCGGGGACCTCGTCGCCGACCGCCCCACGGTGGGCGACGTCCGGGGCCGCGGCCTCATGATCGGCCTGGAGCTGGTGGACCCGGCCACGGTCGACGCCGACGGCGTCCCCGTGCCCGACGGCACCCGCGCCCGGGCCGTCCAGCGCGCCCTGCTCGACCGAGGCGTCATCGTCGAGGTGGGCGGTCGGGGTGACGCCGTGGTCCGGCTGCTCCCCCCGCTGGTGCTGGCGGATGATGAGGCGACCCGCCTCGTCGACGCCCTCGCCGAGGCCCTCGCCTCCGGAGCCGCCTCGTGACCACCCCCGCCGACCCCGCCCTGTTCGCCGCCACGCCCGCCGGCTCGGCCGGGCTGCTCGACGCCGTCCGCACCACGCTCGCGGCGGTCGCACCCCAGGCCGCGCCCCGCACGGACCGCTCCCCCGCCCGGCTCGCCACGCTGGTGGCCGACCTCGACGTGTGCCCGGAGGATCCGGTCCCGTTCGACGAGGTCGTCGCGGACCTGGCCGGGCGCACCTGGCAGCACGGGGTGCAGGTCGCCCACCCGGACTGCGCCGCCCACCTCCACCCGCCGGCGCTGACCAGCGCCGTCGCCACCGAGGTGGCCATCGCGGCGGCCAACCAGTCGCTCGACTCGTGGGACCAGGCCCCGGCCGCCACCGAGCTGGAGCTGCGCCTGGTGGGGTGGCTGGCCCACCGGTTCGGGCTGCCCGCGGGTGCCACCGGCGTCGTCACCTCGGGCGGCACCGCGTCGAACCTGCTCGGGCTCACCCTGGCCCGCGACCGCCTGGCCGCCCGCTCGGGCGTCGACGTCCGGGCCGAGGGCCTGCCCGCCGGTGCCGACCGCTGGCGGATCCTGGCGTCGGACGGCGCCCACTTCTCGATCCAGCGCTCGGCGGCGCTGCTCGGCCTCGGCCACCGCGCCGTGGTCCCGGTGGCCACCGACGGGGCCGGCCGGATGGACCCCGTCGCCCTGGCTGCCGAGGTCGAGCGCCTCACCACCGACGGCCACCCGATCCTCGCCATCGTCGCCACCGCCGGCACCACCGACCTGGGTGCCGTCGACCCCATCGCCGCCGTGGCCGACGTAGCCGACGCCGCCGGCACCTGGCTCCACGTCGATGCGGCCGTCGGCGGCGCCTTCGTGCTGAGCGACCAGCTGCGGCCGCTGCTGGCGGGCATCGGGCGGGCGCGCTCGGTGACCGTGGACCTGCACAAGCTCTGGTGGCAGCCCATCGGGGCCAGCGTGCTGCTGGTGGCCGACGCCGGGTCCTTCGACGCCGTGCGCACCCCGTCGGCCTACCTGGACCGCCCCGACGACGACGCCTCCGGCGTGACCAACCTGGTGAGCCGCTCGCTGGACACCACCCGCCGGTTCGACGCCGCCAAGGCGGTGACCTCCCTGCGGGCCACCGGTCGCCGGCAGCTCGGCGCCATGCTCGATCACCTCGTCCACCTGGCCACGGTCGCGGCCCGAGCCGTCGACGACGACGCCGACCTGGTGCTGGTGGCCGAGCCCACCACCGTCATGTGCACCTTCCGCTGGGCCGGCGACCCGGCGGCCGACGTGGAGGCCCAGGTGCAGCGCCGCCTCCTCGCCTCCGGCCGCGCCATCGTGGGCCGCACGGTGCTGGGCGGCGCGGCCGCGCTGAAGCTCACCTTCACCGACCCCACCACCACCGACGAGCAGGTCCGGGCCCTGGTCCGCCTCGTGGCCGACGAGGCCCGCGCTGTGGCGGCGGGACCGTGACGCTCACCGTGGTGGACCGCAGCGCGCTCGACGCGGCCACCGACGCCGCCACCCACGCGCTCGTCAACTGCTTCCTGCGGGAGTCCGACGGCTGGCGCTTCGAGGCCCAGCCCGACGGCACCACCGAGATCGTGATCGCACTCCGCTCCATCGACGGGGTGTTGCGGAGTGCGGTCGCCTACGCATCCCCCACCCTGCGCCACCGGTTCGAGCTCCCGATGGTGCTCCAGGCCGGCCGCGCCGAACCCCGTCCCGTCGGCTTCCCGACCCTGGCCTGCCTCCTCCTCGACGAGCTCGCCGTCGACGACCCCCGGGGCACCGGCGCCCCGTCCGTCGTCCTCCAGCGCATCATCGACTCGCTGCACGCGGTGGCCCGCAGCCTCGACGTGCGCCGCAACGAGATCGACCGGTTGTGGGGGCCCGGCCCGCTCTCGTTCCTGGAGTCGGAGCAGGCCCTGCTCATCGGCCACCAGGTCCACCCCACGCCCAAGAGCCGGGGCGAGATGAGCCCGTCGGAGGCGGACCGGTACTCGCCGGAGACCGGCGGCTGCTTCCCGCTGCACTGGTTCGCGGTGGACCCGCGGCTCGTCCGCCACCGCAGCGCCACCGGCACCCCGGCGCCGGTGCTGGTCGAGGAGCTGATCGCCGCCGACCCGCTGCTGGGTGCCGCCGGCCTGGAGCGCCTCCGCCACGAGGCCGCCGGCCGGACGCTGGTCCCGGCCCATCCGTGGGAGGCGGCGTGGATCCGCCGCCAGCCCGACCTGGCCGACCTGTTCGCCAGCGGCCGCATCGTGGACCTGGGCGAGCACGGCAGCCCGGTCCTGCCCACCACCTCGGTCCGCACCGTCGCCGTGCCCGGCCAGCCGTGGATGCTCAAGTTCTCCCTGCACGTGCGGGTGACCAACTCCATGCGGGTCACCCTGCCCAAGGAGCTGGACCGGGCGGTGGAGGCGGCGCTGCTCGGCCGGACCGCCGTCGGGGCCGAGGCGGCCGCGGTGGCCCCCGGGTTCCGCTTCGTGCAGGATCCGGCGTACCTCGCCGTGACCCGGCCCGACGGCACCGTCATCG
>CALANQ010000191.1 GCA_937926025.1 uncultured Acidimicrobiales bacterium | reverse complement strand
TCGACCCCGCCGGCCTCGAGCACTGGCTCGACCACCTCGACCCCGACACCTCCACCGTCCCGGAGTACGCCCTCCCCTGACCAGCCGGTGGGCTGATGCGACGGGCCGAGGACGGGAGCGGCAACGATGGGGGCCGTGACCGCTCCCCTGCCCCCGTTCCGCTTCGGCGTCCAGTGCTCGTCGCCGCCCGACATCACCGCCGCCCGCTGGCGGGAGCTGGCGCAGAAGGTGGAGGACCTCGGCTACCACCGGCTGACCGTGTCGGATCACCTCGATGATCAGCTGTCGCCCGTCGCCGCCCTCATGGCCGCCGCCGACGCCACCACCTCGCTGCGGGTCGGCGCCCTCCTGTTCTGCAACGACTACCGCCACCCGGCCGTGCTGGCCAAGGAGGCGGCCACGCTGGACATCCTCTCCGAGGGCCGCTTCGAGCTGGGCATGGGCGCCGGGTGGATGACCTCCGACTACCTCGCCGCCGGCATCCCGATGGACAAGCCATCGGTCCGCATCGCCCGGCTGGAGGAGGCCATCGAGGTGGTCCGCGGGCTGCTGTCCGAGGGGCCGTGCACCTTCTCCGGCGAGTTCTACGAGATCGACGGCCTCAGCGGCTCGCCCAAGCCGGTGCAGCAGCCGCTCCCGCTGCTGGTGGGCCGACATCATCGGCCTCAACCCCAAGCTGCCCAACGGGGTGATCGACGCCTCCGCTGGACCCGACGCCACCGCGGCCGCCACCGACCGCAAGATCGGCTGGATCCGCGAGGCCGCCGGCGACCGCTTCGACCAGATCGAGCTCCACACCCGCATCCACATCGCCCTGATCAGCGACGACCGCCAGGGCATGGCCGAGATGCTCGCCCCCGCCCTGGGCATCTCCCCCGCCGACGCGCTGGAGTCCCCCCACGCCCTCTGCGGCACGGTCGACGAGATCGCCGACGACCTCCTCGCCCGCCGGGAGCGCCACGGCATCGCCAGCATCGGCCTCAGCCTCGACGCCATGGACGCCATGGCCCCCGTCGTCGCCAAGCTCGCCGACGCCTGACCGACGCGCCCCACCCGAACTTTCGACGGTTGTCGTTGCACAGCAACGGTTCGCATCGAAAGTTCGAGATCGCCCGCCCAAGGCCCAACCGAACTCTCGACGGTTGTCGTTGCACAGCAACGGTTCGCATCGAAAGTTCGTGGAGGGTCGGCGGGTCAGGCGGTGCGGGTGATCTGGACCTGTTCGCCGAAGAGCTCGACGGTGTCGCCGGGGTGGAGCTGGCGGCCGCGGCGGGTCTCGACCTCGCCGTTGACGCGGGCCTCGCCGTCGGCGATGAAGTGCTTGGCCTCGGCGCCGCCCTCGGCCCAGCCGGCCAGCTGGAGGAGCTGACCCAGGCGGATCATGTCGTCGACGATCTCGACGGTGCGTACGCCGCTCACGACGGGGCACCCGTCGGACCGGCGGGCGCCGACGCCAGGATCGCCCGGACCCCGTCGGCGAAGGTGCGGACGTCGTCCTCGGTGGTGGTGAAGCTGGTCATCCACCGCACCAGCGACGCCGCCGGATCCCACTCCCAGAAGAACGACCAGGCCTGGAGCTCGGCGAAGCGCTCCCACGGGATGCGGGCGAATACGGCGTTGGCCTGCGGGGCGACGGGCACCTCGACACCGGGGATGTCGGCCACCAGGTCGGCCAGCAGGGCCGCCATCTCGTTGGCGTGGGCGGCGTTGGCCAGCCACAGGCCGTCGGCCAGCAGGGCCGACGCCTGGGCGGCCACGAACCGGGCCTTCGACGGGAGCTGGCCGGCCTGCTTGCGGACGAAGCGGGCGTTCGTGGCCAGCTCGGGCTGCAGGTAGATCACCGCCTCGCCGTACATGGCGCCGTTCTTGGTGAGGCCGAAGGTGAGGACGTCGACGCCGGTCTCCACGATCATGCGACGGATGTCGCCCCCGGATGCGGCGACGGCGTTGGCGATGCGGGCGCCGTCGACGTGGAGCAGCAGGTCGTGGCCGTGGGCGTAGGTGGCCAGCGCCGCCAGCTCGTCGGGAGTGTAGAGCGTGCCCATCTCGGTGACCTGGCTGACCGAGAGCACACGGGGCTGGACGTGGTGCTCGGTGCCCTGCCACTCCACGAACGGCTCGACGGCCTCGATGGTGAGCTTGCCGTCGACGTGGGGCACCGCGGTGATGGTCGAACCAGAGAACCGGACCGGAGCGCCGGCCTCGTCGACCACGATGTGGGCGGTGTCGGTGGCGATGATCGACTGCCAGCCCTGCAGCAGCGTGGCGAGGCCGACGACGTTGGCGCCAGTGCCGCCCCAGCACCACACGGCCTCGATGGGGGCGCCGAACAGGTCGCGCAGCTCGTCGACGGCGGCCTCGGTCCAGCGGTCGTCGCCGTAGGCGAGGGCGGGTCCGGTGTTGGCGGCGACGAGGGCGTCCATGACCTGGGGGGACACGCCGGCGGCGTTGTCGCTGGCGAAGGACGCAGCGGGGGTGGGGGGAAGCGCGGGCATGGTCACCATGCTCGCACGCGACCACCCCGCTTCCTCCCTTGGCTCGGAGCCGTTCGGCCCATCAAGGGCACCGGCAAAGGCGTCGATACCTGCTCCCATGACCGCCCGATCCCTGCTGCGCCGCGCCGTGCCCCTGCTGGCGGTCGGGGCGCTGGCGGTGACCGGGCTGACGGGGTGCCAGTCCAACGTGCCGGGCACCGACTGCCCGATGTTCCCGGCGAGCAGCCACTGGCACGCCCCCCTGAAGGACCTGCCGGTCCTGGCCAACTCGTCGAGCATCGTGGCGACGGTCGGGTCCTCGGCCGGCCTCAAGGCGGACTTCGGCTCGGGGCTGTGGGACGGCGGACCGATCGGGATCCCGTACGTCGTGGTGCCGGGGACGCAGCCCAAGGTGCGGGTCACGTTCGACTACGCCGATGAGAGCGACGCCGGCCCGTACCCGATCCCGGCGAACCCGCCCATCGAGGGCGGGGCCGATGCCGACGGCGACCGCCACATCCTCATCGTGGACAAGGGGGCGTGCCGCCTCTACGAGCTCTACGACGCCCACCCCACGGCGACCACCGCCTGGACCGCCGGATCCGGGGCGATCTGGGACCTCCGGTCCAACGCGCTGCGCCCGGCCGGGTGGACCTCGGCCGACGCCGCCGGGCTGCCGATCCTCCCGGGCCTCGTCCGCTACGACGAGGTCGCGGCGGGCAGGGTCGACCACGCCATCCGCATGACCGTGCCGGTGAGCCGCACCGCGTACGTGTGGCCGGCGCGCCACCAGGCCGGGTCGACCGCCAGCACGAACGCTCCGGCGATGGGCCAGCGGTTCCGGCTGAAGTCCTCCGTGAAGGAGTCGGACTTCCCGGCGTCGGTGCGGCCGATCATCACCGCCCTCAAGACCTACGGGGCGATCAACGCCGACAACGGCTCGGCCTGGTTCCTGTCGGGCGTCCCGGACCCGCGCTGGGACAACGATGACCTGGCGACGCTGCGGCGCATCCCCGGCAGCAGCTTCGAAGCCGTCGACGCATCGGGACTGGTGGTGTCCGCCGGCTCGGGCGAGGCGAAGCGCTGAGCCCGGCTGGGGCCCGTCTTTCGGTCGCTCCGAGCACGACGCTACGTTGACGCCGCGGCCGGGCACGGTGCCCAGGAGCGGGAAGCGGGAGCACGTCATGCGGGATCAGGTTGTTCGTCGGGGGTTCGTCGCGATCGCGGTGGGGGCGGCGCTGCTGCTCGCGTCGTGCAGCAGCACCAGCACCCAGGTCAGCGATGAGATCGCCTCGCAGGTGAAGGACAAGCTCGACCTCTCCACCGAGCCCGGGGTGACCTGCCCGGACGACGCCGAAGCGGGCAAGGGCGAGACCTTCACCTGCGACATCGACTTCGACGGCGGCACCCTGCCGGTGGAGGTCACCTTCACCGACGACACCACCTTCAACACCACGGTGGACGGCGCCGTCTACAAGAAGACCAAGCTCGACGAGGCGCTGAAGGCCGACCTGGAGAAGAACGGCCTCACGCTGAAGGCGCTGGACTGCAAGGGCGGTGAGCTGGTGGTGCTGAAGGCGAAGGGCACGGTCACCTGCACGGCCACCACCACCGGCGGCACCGACTGGCCGATCGTCGTCGGCCTCAACGACGAGAAGAACGCCGAGGTGGTGGGGTCGGTCTACGAGAAGTCCGCCCTGGAGTCGTTCCTGACGGACCAGCTGGCCTCCCAGGTGGAGGTCACCTCGATCGACTGCGGCGAGGACGAGCTGATCCAGGCCCAGGAGGACACGCCGGTGTCGTGCGAGGCCGAGGCGTCCGACGGATCGACGGCCACGCTCAAGGTAACCCTGGCTGCCGACGGCACCGCCACGCTCGACGACGTCGTCACCAGCTGACCCCGCAGCCGGATCGGCACCCGGACCGGCCGTCTACGCTCGGATCGTGCGCACCCCACGTCGCAGCGTGAGCGCTCCGGGCGGCCCTCGGTGAACGGGACTGGCTCGGACTGGCCCGACTGGGCCGGCGCGCTCCTGCACGGGGCCACCGACGCCGTCGCCGCCATCGATGCCGGCGGCACCATCGTCTACGCCAACCCGGCCGCTGCGCTGCTGCTGACGACCGAGCTCGACGTGCTGGTGGGGTCGACGGTCCTCGAACTGGTCCACCCCGAGGACCTGGCCCGGGCGGGCACCAACATCGAGGCGGTCGCCGAGGGCGCCCGCCCCCGGCCCGGCCTGATCCGCCTCCGCCAGGGCGACGGCACCTGGCGCTACCTGGAGATCGGGCCGGCCGCCGTCGACCTCCCACCGGCGCCCGACGGTCCCGGGCCGCTCACGGTCGTCACGGTCCGGGACAACCAGCTCCAGGAGGCCCACTGGCAGTTCCTGACGGCCATCTCGTCGGGGCTCCCGTTCGAGCAGTGCCTCGAGGCGCTGGCGGTCGGGCTGACCAACAGCGACGACGGCACCGTGCTCATCGCCTTCGACGACGAGGGTCGGCGCGGGGTGGCCGGGCTCCTGCCGCCGGAGCTGGCGGGCGCCACCGCCCACGGCGACCTCGACCTCACGCCGGGCACGCCGTGGCAGCTCGCGATGGAGACCGGCGAGCCGTGCATCGTGACCGCCGAGGACCTCCCGGAGCCGCTGCGCGCCGACGCGATCAGCCGGGGGTTCGCCGCCTGCGCGGCCATCCCCGTCGTCGACCCCGGGGCCGACCGTCCCGCCCTGCTCATCGACTGGACCCCCACCGTGGCGATGGGGCGGATCGTCCTCGAGGCGCTGGTTCGCCGGCCGCGCCAGGCCGTGATGCTCGCGCTGGACCGGCGCCACGACGTCGCCCAGCTGGAGCACCTGGCGCACGTCGACGGGCTGACCGGCGCAGCCAACCGCCAGCGGTTCTTCGACGTGGTCGGCGGCTGGGCCGACCGGGGCCAGGGGTTCGGTGTCGTCTACGTCGACCTCGACCGCTTCAAGCCGGTGAACGACTCGTTCGGCCACGCCGTTGGCGATCAGGTCCTGGCGATCGCCGCTGGCCGCCTGCGCGAGGTCGGCGGACCGACGTCGCTGGTGGCCCGCCTCGGCGGCGACGAGTTCGTGGTGGCCGTCCCCCGGCTGGCGGCCGACGAGGACCTGGCCGCCCTGGCCCGGCGCATCATCGAGGCGGTGGCGGAACCGATGGCCATCGACGGCCGGTCCGTGGCCGTCGGGGCCAGCGCCGGCTGGGCGCGGTCACGACCCGAGGAGCCCGTGGACGCCACCGTCGCCCGCGCGGACGCCGCGCTCTACGACGCCAAGCGGGACCGCACCGCCGACGCCGCCGGCCCCGTGCGGTGACCGCTACTTGGCGGTGAGCTGACGGATCAGCCAGGTGGCGGGGACGATGGCACCGTCGCCGCTGTAGTGCATGCCGTCGGGGCGCAGCTCGGCCTCGCTGCCGTCGGCCAGGGTGACGTGGCGCTTGCAGTCGCCCGGGCTCTCGCAGGTCCACGCCGCCAGGTCGATGACCGACACGCCGCTGGCCTCGGCGGCCGCCCGGATCGACTGGTTCTTGCAGGCCGTGTGGCGGTAGCTCGCGTCGGGATCGATGGTGCTGTCGTAGTAGGCGACGGTGGCCACCGACACGCGGGCACCCTTCTTGCCCAGCACCTCGAAGGCGGTCTGCAGCTCCTCCTGGTACCAGCGGTCGTACGTGGGGTTGCAGTCCGTGACCCACCGGCCGCCGACCTTCCGCTCCACGCCACCGGGCGCCACCATCATCAGCAGCACGGCGTCGGGCTGGACCTCGGTGAGGTTCTTGGCCCAGCGGGTGGGCCAGTCCCGGCAGCCCGGCGGGTCCTTCACGATCTCGCCGGTCGGATACCGGCCGAGGCCGTCGCCCCGGGCCACACCGCAGGCCGGGGTGCCCCGGCCGACCACCTCGACGTCGTTCTCGGACCCGGCCTGCCCCATGGCCTCGCCGATGGCGTAGGCGCCGGAGTCACCGACGAGCAGCAGCCGGGTGGAGGCCTTCTTCACCGCCGGCACGGGGTCATCGGCGACCCGCAGCGCCTCCCGACCGGTGGGCTGGTCCGACAGGGGCACCACGCCACCGGCCGTCGCCCACACGGCGAGCACGGCGACCGCGGCGAACCCGACGGGCGCGCTGATCCGCGCCGGCCACCCGGTGAGCGCGCCGTGGCGGATCGGCTGCTCGATCAGGTAGTAGCTGAGCAGCGCGAGGCCCAGGCTGAGCGCCAGCCGCAGCACCGTGAGCTCCCAACCGCCGAACCCGACCCGGCCGGCGGTGACGGTGGTGATGACGGGCCAGTGCCACAGGTACACCCCGTAGCTGATGAGGCCCAGGTAGCAGAGCGGCCGGAACGACAGGCCCTTGGCCAGCACGCCCGGCTCGGAGTGGCTGAGGCTGGCGATGATGAGCGCCGCGGCCAGGCCGCACAGCGCCAGGCCGCCGTCGTAGAGGAACCCCGACGTCCCCGAGAGCTGCAGCCAGGCGACGGCCAGACCGCCGACGGCGACAAGCGCACCGACCTCGAGCGCCTGGCGGGGGCGGCCGGGACGCACCTCGCCGAAACGGGCCACCACGATGGCGAGGGCGGCGCCGAAGAGGATCGAGGCGATGCGGGTGTCGGTGCCGAAGTAGATGCGGTTCACGCCGCTGGTGCCTTCCGGCGCCAGCGCGGCCGCCGCCGCCGACAGGGCGGCGATCCCCAGCGTGATGCCCAGCAGCCAGGTGAGGGCCGACGACCGGTGCTCGGCCGGGTCGGTGCCGGCGTTGCGCTTCGATCGCCAGTGGACGACGCCCGCCAGCACCCCCAGCACGACCAGCGGCCACAGCAGGTAGAACTGCTCCTCGATGGCCAGGCTCCACGTGTGCTGGAGCGGCGACGGGCGGGAGAACAGCGCCCAGTAGTTGTTGTCTGCCAGCACCGACCGCCAGTTGGCGACGTAGGCGAGCGTGGCCAGGCTGTCGCCGCGGACCTTGGCGTAGTCGCTGGTGGAGCCCCAGAAGTTGGTGACCACGGCCACCGCCGCCAGCATCACCAGCAGCGCCGGCATGAGCCGGCGGGCCCGTCGGCTGAGGAACGACCCCAGGGCGATGCGGCCGGTCCCCTGGTGCTCGGCGATGAGCAGCCGGGTGATCAGGAAGCCCGACAGCGTGAAGAACAGGTCCACGCCCAGGTAGCCGCCGTCGAGGTAGCCCAGGTGGAAGGCCACGACGGCCGCCACCGCCGCACCCCGGAGCCCGTCGAGGGCGGGCACGTGCGCTGGCTTCAGCGAAGGGGTGGGATCGGACATGGCGTGGGTCATTCTGGTGGACCGGACCAGGTCCACCCCAGGTCATCCCCGTTTCGGCCCCGATCCAGTCGAGCTCCAGGTCACGACTTCGACATCGGTCCCGGACGCGGACGAGGCCCCCGGAGGGGCCTCGGATCCGTTTGGTGGGCGTAACAGGACTTGAACCTGTGACCCCTGCCGTGTGAAGGCAGTGCTCTAGCCAGCTGAGCTATACGCCCGTGTTCGGGGGATGGACCCTAGCGCAGGCCCTCCGACCTGCTCACATCCGATCAGGATGCGGGCTCGTAGCGGCAGGCGTGGTCGACGCCGAGCGTCTCCTCCAGCACGGCGAGCAGGCGCAGGACCGCGACATCGGCGTGCTGCGGACCCACCACCTGGAGGCCGACCGGCATGCCCTCGCCGGTGAAGCCGGCGCACACGGTGCCAGCGGGCGAGCGGGTCAGGTTGAAGGGGTAGGTGAAGCGGACCCACGCCACGTCCTGGACCCCGTTGACCAGGCCGTAGTCCGAGCCGACCGGGGTGTGGCCGGCCACGGTGGGGGTCAGCAGGAGCGGCGCCTGGTGGAACAGCTCCACCAGCTTGAGGTTGAGGGCGTGCGCGGTGTCCGACGACTCCAGCGCGGTGGTGGGGGTGGCGGTGCCCTTGGCCCACTCGAGCATGGATCGCAGCGCCGGATCGAGGTCGTCCCAGGTGCCGTGGCCGGCAGCGACGGCACGCTCCACCACGCGCAGGTTGGCGGTGAGCGACAGCATCAGCCACGGGATGGCCGGGTCCTCGTCGAACACGTCGTCGACGACGATCACCTCGGTGCCGCGGGCCTCCAGCTGGCGGACGGCGGCCTCGCAGACCTCACGGATCTCGGGGTCCACCACGGCGTAGCCGAGGGTGGGCGACCAGATGACGCGGCGCGGGGCGTGGAGGTTCTCGACGGCGTCGCGCCACGACTCGTCGGGCATGGGCAGGGCCCGGATGTCGGTGGGCTCGGGGCCGATGACGGCGTCGAGCACGTAGGCGCTCTCCCGTGCGGTGTGGACCAGCACGCCCTTGCTGGACAGGTCGGCCCAGCCGGGCGGGGTGGGGCCGCCGGCAGGCACCCGGCCCAGCGAGGGCTTCATGGTGGTGAGGCCGCAGAGGGAGCCGGGGATGCGGAGGGACCCGCCGCCATCGGAGCCCGTCGCCATCGGCACCATGCCGGCGGCGACAGCAGCCGAGCTGCCACCGGACGAGCCACCGGCGGAGCGGTCGAGCGACCACGGGTTGCCGGTGCGGCCGAAGACCCGGTTGTCGGTGTCTGCCTTCCAGGCCAGCTCCGGGGTGTTGACCTTGCCGACGATGACGCAGCCGGCCTGGCGGAGCCGACTGACCAGCACGGAGTCCTCGGTGGCCGGGTCGCCCTCGGCGAAGAGCAGCGAACCGCTGGTGGTGCGGAAGCCGATGGCACCCTCGGTGTCCTTCACGCCGATGGGGATGCCGGCCAGCGGACCGGTCTCCTCCCCCGCGGCCACCCGGGCGTCGATGTCGTCGGCCTGGGCGAGGGCGCGCTCGGCGTCGACGGCGACGAACGCCCCGACCTCGGGGTTGGTGGCGTCGATGCGGTCGAGGGCGTGCTGGGTGAGCTCGCGCGACGAGAGCTCACCGCCCCGCACCCGTGCAGCCAGATCCTCGATGTCCTCGCGTCGGAAGTCCATGAGGAAGACCTTACGTCTACCGTCCGGGGCCCGCTCTCAGTAGCCCCGC
Source organism: uncultured Acidimicrobiales bacterium (assembly GCA_937926025.1). Taxonomy (GTDB): domain Bacteria; phylum Actinomycetota; class Acidimicrobiia; order Acidimicrobiales; family Iamiaceae; genus Aquihabitans. Next base: position 3,242 of record CALANQ010000191.1, on the reverse strand, counting down.
TCGATGTCGACCAGGCCGATGAACGGTTCACCGGCGGCGTACCGGCGGACGTTCTCGGTGATGCGCGCCCCCAGGAGCGGGCGGGCCATGGCCCGGGTGTTGCCGGTGTGCGGGGTGATGATGACGTTCGGAAGTGACCAGAGCGGGTGGCCGTCGGGCAGCGGCTCCGGATCGGTGACATCGAGGCCGGCCCCGCCGATGGCACCCGACTGCAGCGCCTGCACGAGGGCGTCGGTCTGGACGTGGGCACCACGAGCCACGTTGATGAGCCAGGCGTGGGGCTCCATGGCGTCGAGCTCCGCAGGACCGATCAGGCCGGTGGTGCTGGGCAGCAGCGGGAGGGCGAGGACGACGCCGTCGGCGCCGCGGAGCGCCTCGATCCGGTCCTCGGGTCCGAGCACGCGCTCGACCCCGTCCATCGGGGTCGGCGTCTGGCGGACGACGGTGATGGAGCACCGGAGGGGAGCCAGGAACCCGATGAGCGACTCGGCGATCCCGCCGCCGCCGAAGATCGTGATGCGGCCGCCGATCAGGTTGCGGCCCACCTGATCGGTCCACGACCCGGCCCGGGCGTAGGCGTGCAGGTTGCGGAACCCGGCCAGCAGCATCGCCAGCGCGTGCTCGGCCACGGGATCGGCGTACACCCCCTTGGCACACGTCCAGGTGCGGTCGGCCCCGAGCAGCGGGATGTACGGATCGATCCCGGCCCACGGCAGCTGGACCCAGTCGATCTGCGGGTTCGCCTCGAGGAGGGCGGCGAGGCCGTCGGGGTCGTCGGACTGGGTCCAGACCACGGCGGTGGCCTGCTCCGGCGGGACCAGGACGGCGCCGCCGGCGGTGACCGCAGCATCGATCCAGGGGGCCGAGACAGGGGCGGTGGCGACAGCGGGGTGACGGGAACCGGACACGCCGCCGACGGTACCGTCCACGACCGGCCGCCTCATCCCGTCACCCATCCGGGGCACGGAGCAGCACAGGGGGGTGCTCATCGGCCGCTCCAGACGGGAACCGAGGGAACATTCGACTCTTTTCTGACGGTGTGTCAGAATCTCGCCCGGCGTGGCTCGGGACGAGGCGGACCACGCGACACGACACCATGGGGGACCCGCACGCAATGAAACGACGTTCTGTTCGTCACATCCTGTTGGCGACCGCCGCAGCCGCCGCCGGACTGGTGCTCGCCACCAGCACCGGTTCGCCGGCCAGCGCCGCGGTCGTCAGCCAGGGCTTGGACTGCGGCATCGGCGGCACGCAGACATCGACGCTGTCGACCACCGCCGCCGCGACCATCGAATCCGGCGGGACCTTCCTGGTCACGCTCGCCCCCTCCGGGCCCCCCGGGAAGGCGGACGGCGCCGAGATCAAGAACATGGTCACCACGTTCAACGTGCCGTCCGGCGCCAGCATCGTGGCCGGCTCGGCCTCGGCCAGCGGCGGCAGCGGCACCCTCGGGGCTGTCTCCACGTCCATCAGCGGCACCACCGTGAAGCTCACCGTGCCCGGGCCCATCGCCAACGGTGCGACGTTCGTGAACCCGACGCTCTCGTTCCAGCTCAAGGCCACCGGCGCCGCCGGCGCCACCATCAAGACCACGTTCCGTCAGTCGTCGGCGTACACGCTGACCGCGGCGGGCTCGTTCAACATCTCGTGCAACGCCACGACGCCGCTCACCACGCTGACGAGCACCACGATCCAAGCGGCGGCGACGACCACCACGTCGACCACCGCCCCGAGCACGACGACCACCACGACCGGCGGCGGCAGCACCACGTCGACCACGGCTCCGGTGCCGACCACCACGGCGCCGCCGACGATCAGCACCCAGAGCTGGTCGCCCGGCACGGCGTGCGGCGTGCCGCAGACCACCACCTCCCCCGCCAACACGGTGTCGGTGAGCATCACCGCCATCGGCGGCAAGGGCGGCCAGAGCGGCTCGCAGGCCTCCAGCGCCAACCGGCCCGGCGGCAAGGGCGGCCAGGCGTTCGGCACCTTCGCCGCCACCGGGGGCCAGACCTACTCGGCCGTCGTCGGCTGCAACGGCGCGAACGGCCAGAACGGCACCGCCACCAGCACCAACGCCGCCGGCTGGTCCTACGGCGGCAACACCGGCAACGGCTCCATCGTCATCCTCCAGCCCGGAGCGGGCGGCGGTGGCGGCGGCGCCTCCTCGGGCGCCTGCCTCGGCGCTGACTGCGCCTCCGGCTCGGGCACCGCGCTCGTCGTCGCCGGCGGCGGCGGTGGCGGCGGCGTCAGCAACTGCGCCGGCACGCCGTCGGGCACCGGCGGCAACGGCGGCACCGCCTCCAGCGCCACGGGTGACGGCGGCTTCGGCCCCAGCGGCGCCAACGGCGGCAACGGCGGCAACTCCGGCAGCACCAGCAACTCGATCCTGGGCGGCGCCGGCGGCGTCAACACTGACTCGGCGGTGGGCGACGGCGGCAACGCTCCGTCCACCGGGCTCACGGACGGCTTCGGTGTCAGCGTGGTCGGCGGCGGTGGCGGCGGCGGCTACGCCGGCGGCAAGCAGGGCCAGAACGCCAACACCGGGTGCAAGGGCGCCGGCGGTGGCGGCGGCGGCTCGTCCTGGGTGAAGAACTCGGCCTCCAACGCCACGTTCTCCTCCTCGGACGCCAGCCCGAGCGTGGTGCTGACCTTCACCATCAGCACGCCCGCTCCCACCACGACCACCACGTCGACCACCAGCACGACGAGCACCACCCAGCCCACCACCACGTCGACCACGTCGGCGCCGTGCGCGGCGGACAAGGTGCCGTTCCCGACGGTGCAGGCCCTGGTCAACCAGCAGTACCTCGACTTCACCGGCTCCTCGCCCACCTCGGCGCAGAACAGCCAGTGGGTCCCGGCCATCACCAACTGCTCCGCCACCGCGGACCAGCTGATCGTGAGCCTGCTGCCCACCGACCAGACCTTCGACGACGCCCGGCAGGTCCGCCTCTACCTGGCCTACTTCAAGCGGCCGCCGGACCCCGATGGCTTCGCCTACTGGCAGCGCCAGCTCGACAACGGCAAGGGCCTCATCAACGCGGCCAAGAAGTTCGCCGAGTCGTCGGAGTTCAAGCGCACCTACGGGACGCTCTCGAACGCCGACTTCATCGAGCTCGTCTACCAGAACGTGCTCGGCCGTCCGTCGGACCCGACGGGCAAGGCGTTCTGGCTGACCCGCCTCGACAACAAGACCAAGAACCGCGGCGACGTCATGATCAACTTCTCCGAGTCGTCGG
>CALANQ010000190.1 GCA_937926025.1 uncultured Acidimicrobiales bacterium | reverse complement strand
CCCGGCGCACGCGGACCCGGGAGGTGGTGCAGGCCTGGGTGTCGGTGCCCCGGTAGACGATGCCGTCGAGGCGGGCGTCGATGACCCAGAGGGTGTCCAGGCGGCACACGGAGTCCGGTTCGCCCTGGAAGTTGCCGGCCGTCCCCACGATGTCCAGGTCGATGCCCGTGGCGGCCCGGCCGCCGGCGTCGACCACCAGGTCGGCGACGGTCACGCCGCCGACCGGTCCGCCGTCGCCGATGGCGATGACGGCGTCGAGGTCGGCGGTGGCCCGCAGCACCGTGCCCTCGCCGATGCCCCGGATGGTGCAGCCCGGCCTCGGGACGATGGGGGCGTCGACGGGGTACTCGCCGTCGCCCAGCTGGATCGCCCGGGCCCCGGCGTCGATGGTCTGCTGGATGGAGCCGCCCGGCGCCACCACGTGCCACGGCTGGCCGTCGCCGCCGGCCACGCTGCCCCGGGCCAGCGCCAGCTGGGGCGCCGGATCGTCGCGGGCGATGAGCGCCCCGGCTGCGGCGCCGGCTCCGGCCCCGGCCACGGCGGCGATGGCGCCCGTGACGAGGGCGCGGCGGCCGGCCGAGGGGGTGTCGGTGTCGTCGCTCACCCGTTGAAGCGGTTGGCGTAGCGCTGCGAGGTGCGCAGCGTGTCGATCAGGGTGCGCTGGCTGATGGCTTCGCTGGCGGTGATCTCGCCGGCGCTGGGCACCGTCCGGAGCAGCCCGAACCGGGTGGTGATGATGCGGACCGAGGTGTCGGTCTTGCGCCGGTACTCCGACGAGTTCGACAGCTCGTAGAGCATCTGGCCCCGGCCGATGCCGCGGTTCAGCTTGTTCACCCAGTAGGTCCGGCCGCCGGAGTCCGGGTCGCGGTTGAAGACGTTCTGGTAGATGCGGGTGACGAAGTCGTTGGTGGACAGCGAGCCGTACTTCGCCTTGAACTCCGACGAGGCGGTGAAGTGGTTGGCGATGGACACCGGCCCGCGGCCGCCCCAGCGCTGGCGCACCCAGAAGTCCAGCCCGCTGGTGTCGGGGTTGCGCAGGAACGCGGCCCGGTAGAGCCGGGTGTTCATCCCGGCGTTGCCGTCCCAGGCGCTGGAGGCCTGGAGGCTGGTGATGATGTCGGCCGCCGGGTTGGACCGCAGGTGGTTGATCCACGTGGCGGCCTCCGACGGCGTGGGGTTCCGGCCCACGAAGTCCAGGTACTGGCGGGCCACGTAGGCCAGGCCGTCCGGGTTGAAGGGCCCGAAGCGGCGGGTGTTGCCGATCCACGACGTGGTGGCGGTGAGGCGCTGGTAGACGCCCGGGTAGTTGGGCTGCGCGCAGCCGAGGCCGAACGACACCGTGCCCACCAGGCGCCACGAGGTGTCCGGCGCCTGCACCGCGAGCGGCCCGCCCGAGTCGCCCTGGCACGAGTCCCGCCCGCCGCCCATGGGGCCGGCGCACAGCATGTTCGAGGCGTGGTACTCCAACAGCTCCCCGTTGTCGGTGAAGCCCGGGTAGTACGAGCTGCCGCAGGTGGCGTCGCTCTGGATCGGCACCCCGACGTAGCGCAGCGACGTGGAGATCGGGCCGCGGTAGGAGGTGGTGCCCCAGCCCGACACGATGGCGGTGGTGCCCGGGTCGTCGAGCGCCTTCTCGGACCCCGAGGTGCCGATGACGGCGATCTCGGCGGCGCTGGTGGGCCGGGCGATGCGGAGCAGGGCGACGTCGTAGTCGCTGGTGGCGATGTTGTACGACGGGTGGGGGTAGATGGCCGCCACCTGCAGGCGCTGTCCGCCCGACGAGAGGCTCTGCGTGCTGGTGAGCACGTCCAGGAAGCTCGGGGCCACGTAGTTCCCGTACACCGAGTCGGGGTAGTCGTCGTCGTAGTCGAGGACGCAGTGCCCGGCGGTCAGCACCCACGAACGGGACAGCACGACGGCCCCGCAGCGGAAGCCGCTGGTCCGGCTGGCGCCCCGCCGGATGAGGGCCGCGGTCCAGCCGTAGCTGCCCGCCGGGGCGATGCTGCCGCCGACGATCTGGGTCTGCGGCGGCGGGCTGCCGGCGTCCTGGGCGGCGGCCGGGACGGCGAGGGCCGCCACCGCCGCCGACGCGACGAACAGGGTCAGGATCCGGCGCCGCACGGACCCAGGGTACCGGCTGCACCCGTGTCCGTTTCGGGCGGCATCAGGGCCCGGCGATGCTCAGCGGGGTCCAGAACGGGAAGGCGAGGTGGGCCACACCCAGGTGGTCGACGATGCGCCCGGCCTCCCGGAAGCGGGTCAGACAGGGCCGGACGGCGTCGGCCCCACCCGCCAGGGTGACGTAGTCCGCCAGCGGGAGCAGCAGCGGCCCGTCGGCGTCGCCGTCGCGGATCACCGCGTCGACCTCTAGCGTGGGCCGGCACGGGTTGGTGCCGTCGACGAGCGCGCAGTGGTACACGATGCCCTCGAACACCGAGAACGCCCGGATGATCACGCCGCTAGGTTCGCCCGTCGTGGTGGCCGCCGACAATCCTCCCCCGCCCGACCCCGCGGGGCCGTCGGACGACGAGCTCCTGGCCGCCCACGCGGCAGTGCTGGCCGACGGCATCGACCGGGCGCTTGGCCCGTGGGTGGTCCGCAGCGTCCAGGTCATCGCCGAGGCGTGGCAGCCCGGGCTGGGGCGGACGCTCGAGGCCGACGCGGTCGACGCCGGTGCCCGGGCGCAGGCCGACATCGGTCCGCAGGTGCGGGCGCTCCTCGCGGCCGACGTCGACGCCCAGGCCACCGGACCGCTGGCCCTGCTGCGGGGAGCGGTGCGGTACCCCACCGAGGTGCTGGCCGGCGCCGGCGTGCCACCGGTGGTGCGGGACGAGTTCGCCGAACGGGCCTTCCCCGACGACGTCTACGGCCTGGCCGTGGCCGCGTTCGCCGACCTGGACCCCGCCCTGCACGAGGCCGGGCTGGTCTGGGGCGCGGCCAAGGCCCACGTGGTGCTGGCCCGTCGCCGGGCCGAGGGGCGACGCTGAAGTTTTTCTCCGATCGGCGTCATGATCGAACATCGAGCGGACTCTTAGCGACCGGTGAAGTCCTGCCAACTCCCTCGGACAGCTCTCTCCACCACCCCTGACGCGTGACCACGACGGACCCCCAGCCCGATCTCTCGACCGATCCGGTCGTCGAGCCCCTCAACGACGCCCTGCTCCTGCAGGCCGTCCGGGACGGCTCCACCGCGGCGTTCGGCATCCTCTACGCGCGCTACCGCGCCCACGCGCTGCAGGTCGCCCGGCGGGCCATGCCCCGGTCCGACCCGGCGCTGGCCGAAGACGTGGTCGAGGTGGCGTTCGTCCGGGTGCTCACCGCGCTGCGCAACGGCAAGGGCCCGGCGGACTCGCTGCGGGCGTACCTCACCACCACGGTCCGGCGGGAGGTGTGGCGGTCCCAGCGCCGCATCCGCAAGCAGGCCGCGGTGGTGGACCGCTGGGCGGTCGACGAGGGGAGGCCGGAACCGGACCCGTCAGCCGCCGGCGCCGACGGCAGCGGCCTCGGCACCCACGCGCTGCTGGTGGAGGCCTTCCGCAGCCTGTCGGAGCGGTGGCGGCAGGTGCTGTGGCTCACCGAGATCGAGGGGCGCAAGCCCGCCGATCTCTCGGGGCTCATGGGGATCTCCGCCGCTTCGGCGTCGGCCCTGGCGTACCGGGCTCGCAACGGCCTGATCACCGCCTACTTCGGCGCCTACGCCCGCACCACGTCCGACGAGACGTGCGCCGCCCTCGCCGACCAGCTCGGCCGCTACCTGGCGGCGGGCCGGCCCGACGAGGGCTTCACCGAGGTGGTGGTCCACCTCGACGGGTGCGCCGACTGCCGCGACGCCAGCCGCGGCATCGACGTCGCCGGTGCCACCCTCGCGTCGCTCGCCCCCTTCGGCCTCCTCTCCACCGGGCTCTGGGCCAAGGCGGCGGCCTCGGGCGCGGCGGGCCTGGCCGGGGCGGCCGGGTCGGCGGCCACCGCCGGGGTCCTGGCCCAGTCCGGCACCGCCGCCGGCACCTCGTCGGCGGCCGCCGTCGGCGTCGCGGCCGGCGTCGTGGCCGCAGTGGCGGTCGCCGCCGGGGTGGCCTGGGCCAGCTTCAGCGGATCGTCCTCGCCGGGGGCCGCTCCGCCCACCACCGCAACCGCGGCGACCGCGCCGGCCGCTGCCTCCGGCGGGGCACCCTCGGGCACCTCCGCCCCCTCGGTCGCGTCGACGCCCGCGCTGGTCCCCCCGGCCCCCGCCGGCTCGTCGTCGCCGCCCCGCTCCCCGTCGCCCACCACCAGCAGCACCAGCCCGTCGTCGCCCACCACCACCCGGCCGGCGTCCGCTCCGGGTGCAACGCCGGCGTCGCCCTCCACCACCGTCTCCACCACCGCACCCGCGGCACCGCCGGTCACCCGGCCGACGAACCCGTCCACCACGGCGCCGCAGTCCACCTCCACCACGACCACGTCCACCACGCCGGTGACCGACGGTCAGCTCACCGGTCGGGCCATCGAGGTCCAGTCCGCGGAGCCGCAGGCGTCGGGTCGTCCCGTGCCGGGGGTGTCGGTGGTGGCCTACGACGTCCTCGGCCGCACCGCCGGGTCGGCGCAGACCGACGCCGCCGGCCGCTGGGCCATCGAGGACCTGGAGCCGGGCTGGTACCTGGTGGTGGCCGAGGTGCCGTCGGCCTACCGCCCCTACGACGGGGTCGACACGTGGGTCGGCGGGGAGACGTGGACGTCGGCCCTCGGGTTCATCGAGCTCGGGTCCAGCCCGATCGACCTGGTGGACCTCCGCCTGGCGCCGCGCTGAGGGATCAGCGGATGACCCAGGCGTCGTCCGGCTCGGCCAGCAGGTCCACAGCCGGGTCCAGGCGCCCGTCGCGCAGGTCGGCCAGGGTCACGTGCTCGAGCACCGCCCGGAGGTTGGCCCGCAGCGCGATCCACGCCCGCTGGAGCACGGCGAGGTCCTCGGGGTAGTCGAGGGCGTCGGGCCGCTCGCCCCGCACGTCGGCCAGCGGGCCTTCGGCGGCGCGGATGATGTCGGCCATGGTGATCTCCTCCGGCGGGCGGTGGAGCCAGTAGCCGCCGTCGGCGCCCCGGACGCTGCTCACGATCTGGCTGCGCTTCAGGTCGGCCAGGATGTGCTCGAGGAACTTCGACGGGATGTCCTGGGCCTCGGCGATGGCCTGGCGGGTGAGCGGCGTGGGTCGGGACCCGTCGGTGGGGTACGCCCGGGCCAGCTCGATGGCGGCCCGCACGCCGTAGTCGACCTTCGCCGTGATCCTCATCGGCCGTCGTCCTCGTCGAACCGCTTCCAGCCGGCGTCGGTGATGGAGCGGGGCTCGAAGAACAGGCAGAACTCGGGACAGGCGAACGGTGCCGTGTCGTTGGCATCGACGCGGCAGCGCTGCACCTGCTCCCCGGACCCGACGGTGCGGGTGGAGTAGTGGCGACAGTCCTGACGCACGGCCATGCTCGCAGTTTCGCATTTCTGGGGGAACAGAGGGGAATAGGCGCTGGGCGCGCGGGGCGGTCGGTAGTCTGCGCGCCATGGCAGACCGGCTGGTGGTCATCGGTGGCGACGCAGCGGGGATGACCGCGGCCACCAACGCCCGCCGGGGCCGGCCCGACCTCGAGATCGTCGTCCTGGAGAAGGGGCACCACACCTCGTACTCGGCCTGCGGCATCCCCTACGTGGTCAGCGGGGCGGTGGCGGACCTCGATGAGCTCGTGGTGCGGACGCCCCAGGAGTTCCGCGACGGGTTCCGCATCGACGTCCGGACCCGCCACGAGGTCAAGGCCATCGACCTCGACGCCCGCCGCATCGAGGTCCGGGCCCTGGAGCAGCAGCGGACGCTGCACCTGGGCTTCGACCAGCTGCACATCGCCACCGGCTCGCGGCCGCTGCGCCCGGACCTCCCCGGCATCGACGGTCCCGAGATCTACGGGGTCCAGACCCTCGACGACGCGGAGCACCTGCTGGCCGCCATCCGGGACCGTCCTCGCCGCCACGTCACCGTGGTGGGCGCCGGGTACATCGGCCTGGAGATGGCCGAGGCCTTCGTCCGCCGAGGGGCCCGCGTCACGCTGGTCGACGGCGGTCCGCTCCCGATGCGCACCTTCGACCCGGACATGGGGGCGCGCATCGCCGCGGCCGTCCGCCGGTTCGGCATCGAGCTCCGGTGCAGCACCGCGGTCGAGGGGTTCGAGCCGGGCGCGGTCCACACCAGCAACGGGCGCCTGGCCACCGACCTGGTGATCCTGGCCCTGGGCGTCGCCCCCAACGCCGGGTTCGCGCTCGACGCCGGGCTCGACGCCGGTGCGGGTGGAGCGATCGCCGTCGACCACCGCCAGCGCACCAGCCGGGAGGGCATCTACGCCGCCGGGGACTGCGCCGACACCCGCCACCAGGTCAGCGGCCAGCGGGTGCACATCGCCCTGGGCACCATCGCCAACAAGACGGGTCGGGTCGCCGGCATCAACCTCGGCGGCGGGTACGCGTCGTTCCCGGGTGTGCTCGGCACCGCCGTCACCCGGGTCTGCGAGATCGAGATCGCTCGCACCGGCCTCAGCCAGGACCAGGCCGATGCGGCCGGCCTGGAGTACGAGATCGGGTCGGTGGAGGCCACCACCCGGGCCGGGTACTACCCGGGGGCGGAGCCGCTGCACGCCAAGGTCCTGGCCGAGAAGGGCTCGGGCCGGCTGCTGGGCGGCCAGCTGGTGGGGGCCGACCGGGCGGGCAAGCGCATCGACACGGTGGCGGCAGCCATCACCGCGGGCATGACCGCCTCGGCGTTCGTGGACCTGGACCTGGCCTACGCCCCGGCGGTCTCGCCCCTGTGGGACGCGTTCCAGTTGGCCGCCCGGGCCACGTTGCGCTGATGTCAGATTCCTGACCAACAGCAAACCGTCAGAATCACGAACGCATTTACGCAGCCGAAACACGGGGCACACGAAAGGGCAACGGTGGCCGACCAAGGTGTCCGCATTCTTTCCCCTTCCTGAAAGGTGACACCGTGGATTCCGGCAACATCGCCTGGGTTCTGATCTCCACCGCACTGGTGCTGTTCATGACCCCTGGTCTGGCGTTCTTCTACGGCGGCATGGTCCGTTCGAAGAACTTCCTGGCCATGCTCATGCAGAACTACTTCGCCATCGGCCTCCTGGCCGTGCTCTGGGTGCTCTTCGGGGCGTCGATCGCCTTCGGCAACCTCGGCGACGGCGGCTGGATCGGCAACGCCGACTTCCTCGGCTTCCGCGACATCACCCTGAACAGCAAGCAGTTCGACGCCCTCACCGGCGGCATCCCGGACCCGCTGTTCCTCGCCTTCCAGATGACCTTCGCCATCATCACCCCGGCGCTCATCACCGGTGCCACCGCCGACCGGCTCAAGTTCGCCGGCTACTCGGTGCTCATCGGCGTGTGGCTCCTGCTCGTCTACTCGCCCGTCGCCCACTGGGCGTTCGGCGGCGGCTGGATCGCCAAGATGGGTGCGTACGACTTCGCCGGCGGCCTGGTGGTCCACATCAACGCCGGTGCCGCGGCCCTGGCCGTCCTCCTGGTGATCGGCGCCCGGAAGGGCCACGGCAAGGAGCACATGCCGCCCCACGCCCTGCCGTGGACGCTGCTCGGCACCGGCATCCTGTGGTTCGGCTGGTTCGGCTTCAACGCCGGTTCGGCCCTGGCCGCCAACGCCATCGCCGCCCAGGCCCTGCTCAACACCATCGTCGCTCCCGCCGCCGCCATGCTCGGCTGGCTCCTCCTCGAGAAGCTGAAGGGCAAGCACGTCACCACCCTCGGCGCCGCCTCCGGTGCGGTGGCCGGCATGGTGGCCATCACGCCCTGCGCCGGGTTCGTCGGCACCGGCGCCTCGCTGGTCATCGGCGCCCTCGCCGGCATGATCTGCTACCTGGCCCTCGCCATCAAGGAGGCCGCCAAGCTCGACGACGCCCTCGATGTCCTCGCCGTGCACCTCGTCGGCGGCATCTTCGGCTCGGTGGCCCTGGGCCTCTTCGCCGACTCGGCCATCAACGAGGCCATCCCGGACGGGCTCTTCACCGGCGGCGGCGGCGAGCTGCTGAAGGATCAGGTCGTCGCCTCCGTGGCGGTGTTCGCCTTCGCCTTCGTGGCCACCTACGTGATCGCCAAGGTCATCGACGTGACCATGGGTCTCCGGGTCGATGAGGAGACCGAGGACATCGGTCTGGACCAGGCGCTCCACGCCGAGACCGCCTACAACAACCTCTAGGTCTGCCATCCCCTCCGGATGCGAAAGGATTGAACCATGAAGAAGATCAGTGCGGTCGTGAAGCCCTTCCGGGTCGACGAGGTCAAGGAGGCGCTCAAGGGCGCCGGTGTGGCCGGAATGACGGTGTCGGAGGTGCAGGGTTTCGGTCGCCAAGCCGGGCACACCGAGGTGTACCGGGGCGCCGAATACCAGGTGGACTTCGTCCCCAAGGTGAAGTTCGAGGTGGTCGTCGATGACGATCAGGTCCAGGCCATCGTGGATGCGATCGTCACCAGCGCCCGAACGGGCAAGATCGGGGACGGAAAGATCTGGATCACCGACGTCGAGCAGCTCATCCGCATCCGCACGGGAGAGCTCGGCCCCGACGCCGTCTAGCCCCCGGAGGGGACGCGCATGTCGCTGGCAACCGAACGAACCCGGCTGCTGGCGGACCCGTCCCTGCGGGGCTGCGCCTTCGCCGACGCGTGGCGGGGAGCGGTCGACCCCTGGCTGGTCGACCGCTTCACCGCCGCCGTCGAGGGCAACCCCGATGCCGGCGACCTCGCCCTGGCCGCGGTCGGTGGCTACGGCCGCGGCGACCTCGCCCCGGCGTCGGACCTGGACCTGATCCTCCTCTACCGGGGCCGGACCGCCCCGGCCGAGGTGGCCGAGAAGATCTGGTACCCGATCTGGGACGAGGGCCTGAAGCTCGGTCACTCCGTGCGCACCGTGAAGGAGGCGCTGGAGCTGGCATCGGAGGACCTCGACACCGCCACGTCGCTGCTGACCATCCGCCACCTCGCCGGCGACGAGGCCCTCACCGAGGAGATGCGGGCGGCCGCCGCCGCCCAGTGGACCAAGCGGGCCAAGCGGTACCTGGCGATGCTGCGGGACTCCGTCGCCGCCCGCCAGAACCAGCAGGGCGAGGTGGCCTTCCTGCTGGAACCGGACCTCAAGGAGGGCCGGGGCGGTCTGCGAGACATCCACGCGCTGCGCTGGGCCCAGGCCGCCCGACCGGTGCTCGAGGACGGCGACGAGGAGCTGCTCGCCGAAGCGGAGCGCGTGCTGTTCGGCGCCCGGGTGGAGCTGCACCGGGCCACCGGGCGCGTCGGCGACCGGCTCACCCTCCAGGACCAGGACGCGGTCGGTGCCGCCCTCGGCCTCACCGCCGATGAGCTCATGGCCGGCATCGCCACCGCGGCCCGCGACGTGGCGTGGATCGCCGACGAGACGTGGGACCGCGTCGGCCAGAGCCTGGCCACCACCATCAGCCTGCTGGGCTGGCGGAGCCGGGAGCGGGCGCCGGGCATGGTGGTCCGCGACGGGCAGCTCGCCCTCGAGGGCAGCGTCGACCCGGCCAACCGGCCCGACCTGGTGCTGGAGACCGCGGTCGTCGCCGCCACCAAGGGGGCGCGCATCAGCCGGTCTGCCCTGGCCCGGATGGCCGAGCGGTCGCCGCTTCCCGACGAGCCATGGCCGGAGCCCACCCGCAAGCGGTTCGTCGACCTGCTGCTGTGCGGCCACGACGCCATCGGGGTCATCGAGTCGCTCGACCACTCCGGCCTCTGGGAGCGCTACCTGCCCGAGTGGGCCGTGGTGCGCAACCGTCCGCAGCGCAACGCCTACCACCGCTTCACCGTGGACCGGCACCTCCTGGAGGCGTCGGCCAACGCGTCCAAGCTGGTGGACCGCGTCGACCGGCCCGACCTGCTGGTGGTGGGCGCCCTGCTCCACGACATCGCCAAGGGCCGGCCCGGCGACCACACCGAGGTGGGCATGGAGCTCATCGCCGAGATCGGGCCCCGCATGGGCTTCGATGCCGACGACACCGCGGTCCTCGTCGACATGTGCCGCCACCACCTGCTGCTCCCCGACGTGGCCACCCGGCGGGACATCTCCGACGAGACCACCATCACCATGGTCGCCAACGCGGTGGGCGACCCCAGCCGGCTGCACCTCCTGGCCGCCCTCACCGAGGCGGACTCGCTGGCCACGGGACCGGCGGCGTGGGGCACCTGGAAGGCGGAGCTGGTGCGCGACCTCGTGCGCCGCGTCGACCACCACTTCGAGGGCGGGGCCCAGGCGTCGCTCTCCACCACGGACTTCCCCAACGCGGAGCAGCTGGCCGTGATGCGACGCGGCCAGACCGTGGTCGAGCCCCACGGGCTCACCGTCACCGTGGTCACCCAGGACCGGCCCGGCCTGTTCGCCCGGGTGTCGGGCGTGCTGGCCATCGAGGGACTGGAGGTCCGGGCCGCCGACGCCGCCTCGTCGGACGGCATGGCCATCGAGGTCTTCCAGGTCACGTCCCGCTTCGGCTCGCTCATCCCGTGGGACCGCATCACCGAGTCGCTCCACGCCGCGCTTGAGGGGCGCATGGCCATCGAGGCCCGTCTCGCCGCCCGGGTGCGGGCCTACGCGCCCAAGGCGTCGCGACCCGACCTGCCACCCCCGGCGGTGCGGTTCGACGACGCCGCCTCCACCACCGCCACGGTGGTCGAGGTCCACGCCCGGGACCGCATCGGCGTCCTCTACAAGATCTCCCGGGCCTTCGCCGAGTTCGAGCTCGACGTCCGCACTGCCAAGGTCCAGACCCTCGGCGAGCTCATCGTCGACGCGTTCTATGTGACCCACACCGACGGGTCGCTCGTGACCGATCCGGCCCTCCGCTCGGAGCTCGAGCGCTCCCTCCTCCACGCCGTCACCTAGGCCGTCGGTAGGCTCGGACCCCATGCACGGTTCGCGGGTCGTTCGAGGTGTGGTGGCGCTGGCGCTGGCGGCGGTGTTCGTCGCCGGGTGCTCATCGAGCGGGAGCGAGTCCCCCGAGGCGACCACCACGACCAAGGCCGAAGCCACCACGACGAAGGCCGAGGCGGCGACCACCACGACGGCAGCGGGCAAGACCACCACCACGAAGGCGGAGGCCGCCACCACCACGACGGATCCCTCGGTGGACCCGGAGACGGGGCTCAAGCCCGGCGACGAGTGCAGCCCCGAGGAGGGCTCGCCCGACTGCATCGACCCCGACGGCGACGGCACCTTCACCTACCTGATCGCCGGCAACGACTGCATCGCCAGCGCCCCGGACCCGTCCCTGTGCGAGGACCTCGACGGCGACGGCTACGCCGGTTACCCCGACTCCCAGTAGGGGTAGGGTCGCCGATCGTGGCTGACCCGACCGATCGACCCGCGCTCACGGAGGTCGACCTGCTGCGCTGGGCCGAGGCCCTCGCCGGCATCGCCCGCACCGGGCTCGGGTTCACCGAGAGCCTCTACGAGCAGGAGCGGTTCGAGGAGGTGCTGGCCGTGGCCGCGGACATCCGTCACCACACCTCGCTGGGCATCGACCGCGAGGCGCAGGTCGACGAGTGGCTGAAGGGCGTGGGCAAGGGCGTGCCCGGCTACGTCACCCCCAAGGTCGCCATCGGCGCGGTGGTGGGCAACGACGCCGGTGAGATCCTCCTGGTGCAGCGCTCGGACTCGGGCATCTGGCTGTACCCCACCGGCTGGGCCGACATCGGGTACTCGCCGGCCGAGGTGGCGGTGAAGGAGGTGGCCGAGGAGACCGGGATCCACTGCCGCGTCAACGGGCTGCTCGCCGTGCTCGACGGCATGCGCCTCGGCTTCACCCGCATCCCGCTGTACTCGCTGGTGTTCCACTGCACGGCCATCGGCGGCGAGCTCCAGGCCCACCCGCTGGAGACCAGCGATGTCGGCTGGTTCGCTCGCGACGCGCTGCCCGAGCCGCTCGCCGGGTTCGCGCAGTGGGGCGAGATGGCGTTCGCCGCCATCACCGGCGCGCCGGGTGCGGTCGTGTTCGACGAGCCGCGCGACACCCCCTGGCACCCCTAGTCCGATATCACGCCGCGTGACGGCGGCGGAGGTGCCTGCTACGTTCCGTGGGTATGGCGGATGTTGGCGTGGAACCTGCGGTCGAAGACGGGCGTCGCCCCTACGAGACCCACTGGCGGATGAACCCGGTGACGCGCGGGATCTTCGACGAGGCCATCGCCGCCGCGGTCGAGGCCCGGGGCGATCGGCCGCCGGACGTGGTCCTCGACGTCGGGTGCGGGCGCCAGAGCAACATCGTGTTCCCCGGCTCGCGGTGGACCGTCGGCACCGACGTCGACCGCGAGGGCCTGGCCGCCAACCGCTGGGTCGACGTCGCCATCGAGACCGACATCGTGCGAGTCGAGCTGCCGGAGTCCTCGGTCGATGCCCTGGCCTGCATCTACGTGCTCGAGCACGTCCCGCAGCCCGACGTGGTCTTCGCCAAGATGGCCCGCTCGCTGCGCCCCGACGGGGTGATGGTGGTGGCGTTCCCCAACGTCTCCATGCCCAAGGCCAAGGTCACCCGGTGGACCCCGCTGTGGTTCCACACGTTCGTGTACCGCCGCCTCCTGGGCCGCAACGACGCCGCCACCGGTGACCCGTTCGAGACCGTCCTCGACGCCGCCATCCGCCCCGACCGGGTGGAGCGGCTGGCGGAGATCTGCGGGCTCGACGTCGTGTACCGGCGGGACTTCGAGGACAACAAGCAGCGCCAGC
>CALANQ010000189.1 GCA_937926025.1 uncultured Acidimicrobiales bacterium | reverse complement strand
GAGTACCCGCCGGCGAACACCCCGGCGTTCAGGCAGACCACCTGGATGCCGCCGGTGCGCTCCCAGGCGACGCGGGCGGCGTCCTCGACGGCCTTGGGGTCGCTGACGTCGCAGCGCACCCCGGACACCTCGCCCTTGCCGAGGGCCTGGAGCTCCGAGATGGTGAGGTCCAGCGCGCCCTGCTCGATGTCGGCGAGCACCACGTGGGCGGCGCCGTCCTCCAGCAGGGAGGTGGCGAGGCCCCGGCCGATGCCGCTGGCTCCGCCGGTGACGATGGCGGTGGCGCCGGTGAAGTCGTCCATGTCAGGTCCCCTGTTCGAGCAGTGTCTTGGCCCAGTCGATGCTGGCCGCGTTGGATGCGAAGAAGTGCTGGCCGCCGGCGTGCAGGTCCCGGAACGCCCGCTGGAAGGCCCCGTCCCGGAGGGCCACGGTGCCGGCCAGCCGGTACGCCTCCTCGGCGATGTCGACGCCGGTCTGGTTGACGTGCACGCACGCCTGACGGACCAGGTTGGAGGTGGAGACGGAGAGGAACTCGCCGGTCTCGGCGCACTCGGCCTCGGCCTGCTCGCTGGCCTCGCGGACCCAGGCCCGGCCGCTGGCGTACGTCGATTCGAGGCGGGCGATGGTGATGAGGGAGGGGTCGGATTCCCCGATGGACGAGGCGGCGCCCATGCGGGTGCGGGTGACGGCGGTCCGCAGCTCGTCGAGCAGGCGACGGGTCACGCCCAGGGCCCAGGCGGCGTGGCCGACGGCGGTGAGCGGCAGCACGCCGAGGCGGTGCATGGCCGAGCCGCGGTGGCAGACCGGGGCGAAGAAGTCGAACGTGTGCCGGTCGGGGATGCGGACCCCGGTGAGCTGGTAGTCCACGGACTGGGTGGCCTGGAGGCCGAGCACGTGCCAGTTGCCCTGGATCTGGGCCTGGTCGACGGGCAGCACGCCGAACCGGTAGCCGGGGTCGCCGCCGTCGGCGGGCGAGGCGAAGAACCCGCAGCCGGCCAGCTCCGCGATCGTGAGGCCGGACCCGAACTGGTAGCTGCCGTCCACCACCCACGCGTCGCCATCCTCGGCGCCGGCGCCGTTGGGGGCGAACTGACCGGCCAGGCGGGGGACGCCGTCGGCGAACACCTCGGCGGCGCCGTCGTCGCCCAGGTAGCTGCCGAAGTAGGACGCCGCGGAGTCGATGGCGAAGGCCACCCAGCCGATGGATCCGTCGGCGCGGGCCAGCTCGGACCACACGTCGATCACGTCGAGCAGCGGCAGCTCGTTGCCGCCGAGCTCCTTGGGGACCGACACGCCGGTCAGGCCGGCGGCCTCGATGCGGTCGATGGCGGCCGGGTCGAACGAGGCGCCGGGCGGAGCGGCGGCGCCGAGGGCGTCGAGCTCGTCGAAGAGCGCGGCCGCCGCCTGCTGGGGGGTGGACATGGGCCGGTGTCTACACGCGGTCACGGCTGCGTGCTGGGCGACCGGCCGGCTACGCGTCGAACAGGGTGCCCTGCGGGTCGGGGCGCACGTAGCGGACGGCGCCCGTCCACGGGATGTCGTCCATGAACGCCCAGCTCCGGCGGTGGATGGCGGAGGGGCCGACGCCGCGCAGCGCCTGCTTGTGCCGGGGGCACGGGTAGCCCTTGTTCCAGGCGAAGTCGTAGGCCGGGAAGTGCTCGTCCTCGATGCGCATCATGCGGTCGCGGGTGACTTTGGCCAGGATCGACGCCGCCGAGATGGACAGGCAGGTGGCGTCGCCCTTGACGATCATCGTGGTCATCCCGCCACCGATGAAGTCCCACTTGCCGTCGATGAGGAACTGGTCGGGCGCAACGCCCAGCCCCTCGATGGCGCGGCGGGCGGCCAGGCGCTGGGCCTCGGACATGCCCAGCTCGTCGCACTCTCGCTCCGACGCATGGCCGACGGCCCAGGCCTCGCACCAGTCGGTGATCCGGTCGAACAGGGCCTCGCGCTCGCGCTCGGTGAGCATCTTGGAGTCCCGGATCTTGTTGACCCGGCCCTGCTTGGGGAGCACGACGGCCCCGATGGTGAGCGGGCCGGCCCAGGCGCCCCGGCCGACCTCGTCGATGCCGACGACGACCTCGTGGCCTTCGGCCCAGAGCGCCCGCTCCCGGGTGAGGCCGGGCGCCGACCGCTTGAGCGCCTTGCGGAGCTGGGGAGCGGTGGAGGTGGCCATCGGCCCCGAAACCTACCGCCGTCATCCACCGGCCCGCACCGTGTCGTATCGAACGATGCGGGCGTGGGAAGATCCCTCCAAGTCCGATTTCCACCCACCGGACCCACGCCCTCCGGGGCACCGCCGTTGCCAACAGACCCAGCCACCACCCTGCCCGAAGCCGGCGATCCGTCGTCGGCGACGTCGGAACCGGCCCGTCCGGTTCGCATTCCGCATGCCCCGGGTCTGGACGGCCTGCGCGGTGCGGCGGTGGCCGCGGTGGTGGTGTTCCACGCCGGCCCGCCGACGTGGATGCCGGGCGGCTTCTTGGGCGTGTCCCTGTTCTTCACCCTGTCGGGGTACCTGATCACCACGCTGGTGCTGGCCGAGGTGCGGCGCGACCGCACCATGGGCCTGGCCGGGTTCTGGTCCCGGCGGGTGCGCCGCCTGATCCCGGCGCTGCTGCTGGTGACGCTGGCGGTCGCGGTGATGGCCCGCCTGGTGAACCTCGGCCGCGGGATCCGCGGCGACATCATCGGGGCGCTGACCTACACCACCAACTGGTTGGAGATCTCCCGGGGCCAGGCGTACGGCGATCTGTTCCGGGCGCCGTCGCCGCTGGTCCACCTGTGGTCGCTGGCGATCGAGGAGCAGTTCTACATCGTGCTCCCGCTGGTGGCGTGGGCCCTGGCCCGGCGGGCGCCGGAGCGGCTGCGGCGCAACCTGGCGATCGGCGCGGTGGGCGTCACCGTGGTGGGGTTCGTCGCCACCGTCATCACGAACGACCCGACCGTGGCGTACTACGGCACCATCCACCGGGCGCCGGAGATCGCCATCGGCGCCCTGCTGGCGTGCGCCACCCAGCCCACCACGGAGCGCTCGCCGGTGTGGCTGAGCCGGGTGGCGTTCGGCGCGCTGGCCATCACCGTGCTGGCGTGGTGCACCACGCACGTGTCCGATTCGTGGGTGACCGGCGGCGGCCTGGTGGTGTTCGCCCTGCTCTCGGCGATCCTGGTGCGCACCGCCTCCCGCCCCGGGCCGGTGTCCACCCTGTTCTCGGTGTCGCCGCTGCGCAGCCTGGGCCTCATCAGCTACGGCCTGTACCTGTACCACTGGCCGATCGTGGTGCTGCTCAGCCCGCCGCGGGTCCACCTGGCTCCGGTTCCGCTGTTCGTGGTGCGCGTCGCCATCTCGCTGGCCCTGGCGGTGGCGTCGTACTTCCTGGTGGAGCAGCGCTTCCGCCGGGGGTGGCCGGGGACGCCCTCGGGCCAGGTGATCAGCATCGGGCTGGCCGCGCTGGCGGTCACCCTGGTGATCTCGCTGGCCATCGCCCCCACGGGGCCGAAGGAGCGCATCGTCCGCAAGCCGGCGCCGGCGGTGGTCGATCCCGAGGACGCGGTGACCCAGACCACCACGGCGGAGGCGCCCGGCCCGGCCCGCCTCGCCATCGTCGGCGACTCGGTGCCCAGCTGGATCATCCGCGACGGCGGCTCGGGCCTCGACCCGAAGCGGGTGGCGCTGGTCGACGGCACCCTCGAGGCGTGCGACGGGGCCCGGGGCAACCCGGTGGCCCGCTCCACCACGGGGGCGCTGGTGCCGACCCCGGAGGGCTGCACCGGCTGGCCCAGCCAGTACCCCCGGTTCTTCCAGCGGTCGGATGACGTGGCCGTGCTGATGGTGGGCGGCCACGCCGTGCTGGACCGCCAGATCGAGGGCCAGTTCCGCAGCCCGTGCGATCCGGTCGCGGCCGAGTGGTACCAGAACGACATCGAGGAGCGGCTGCTGTTCCTGGACCAGTACGCCGAGCACGTGGTCCTGGTGCTGCCGACGTGGGCCGATGACCTGGCCGAGTGGATCTACCCCACCAACCACATCGACCGCATGAACTGCGTCCGCTCGGCGCTCAGCAGCGCGGCGAAGGCCGAAGGTGCCGATGTCATCGACTTCGGCAGCTACGTCTGCCCGGACGGGCCGGGCCACTGCTTGCCGCTGCGCACCCGCGACGGGATGCACATCGACCCGGACAAGGCCCCGGCCGCTCTGCAGTGGCTGGTGGACCAGGTGCTGGAGGTGACCGGGACCGGGCCGCCGGAGGAGTCCGCCACCACGACCACCACGTCGGCGAAGGCGCCGGCGGTGGGCCCCACCGAGGGGGCGAGCGCCGGCGACGGCGGCGGGTCGGGCAACGGGGACCGCACGGGGTAGCCCGGGCGCGTACCGTGCCCGTCATGGCCTCCTACCGGTCCAGCCGGTCCGCCCTCAGCGCGTTCAGCCACCGCTCCGTGCTCTCGTTCGCGTCGGCCTGGTCGTTCGCGTCGGCCGGGTCGTGCCTGTCGGTCGGCTCGGCGGGGTCGCTGCTGTCGGT
>CALANQ010000188.1 GCA_937926025.1 uncultured Acidimicrobiales bacterium | reverse complement strand
GACCCGTTCACCTTGGCGGTGAGGGCGGAGAGCTGGCGGAGATCCATCGCCCGTCATGATGGCACACATCTCAAACAACTGTTGGACAGATTGCTTGCTGGAGTTACACAATGTGCATACTCAAGACCGCCGAGGTGAACGGGTCCCCCTCCCGAACCTCGAGCGACGGGTCGTGCGGTTCCCCTGCCGCACAGACCGATAGACCGACCGGCCATCCCCTGGCCGGTCGGTCTCGTTTTCCCCCGCCACCGACACCTCCCACCCCCGCCCGAACTTCGTGTGGATGCGGTCCACCCTCGGACCGGACCCACACGAAGTTCGGCTCGGTGAGTGAGGGGCGACGGGTGAGTGAGGGGTGAGGGGTGAGGGGTGAGGGGTGAGGGGTGAGGGGGGAGGGGTGAGGGGTGAGGGGTCAGGGGTCAGGGGGCGACGGAGCCGAAGTCGGCGAAGCCGCTGGGGTCGTGGCGGCCGAAGGTGCCGTGCTCGAAGAGGCCCCAGCCCTCCTGGGTCCTGGTGCTCCCGCCGCTGATGGTCGCCTTGCCCACGTGGTCCAGCAGGCGGCCGGGGGTCATGCCGGCGACCGACGGCTCGTTCATGTCCAGATCGACGCCGTCGACCCAGTCCCGGCCCTTCCAGGTGCCGTGGGTCCAGCCGGTGATGTCGCCGCCGTAGCCGGTGCCGGCGTTGAGGGCCACGAACCCGAGCGACTCGACCTCCAGCACCAGCGGGGTGCCGTCGGCCTCGGTCAGGTGGATCGTGGCGCCGGTGGGGATGCGGGTGCCGGAGCGGTAGTGGATCTCGGCGCGGGGCCAGCCCAGCTGCTCGGGGCGGCGGTTCGCCGAGGCCGGCCACACCCGGGGGGCGTCATTGAGGACGCGGTGGCCGTCGGGGTCCTCCTGGATGATGACCACGACGGTGAAGTCGTCGAAGCGCAGCGGGACGTACAGCCACCAGAAGCCCTCGATGGGCTCGTCGCCGGCGCGAGCCGGCGGCTCCCCCTCGCCGGAGGGCCGGATGCCCCACGACCGGTCGCGGCTGCCCAGCCAGACGGCCGGGTCGACGGTGTGGGTGGTGCCGTCGACGCGGAGCTCGCCCTCCCACGACCCCATCTGGGCGAAGCGCTGGGCGTCGAGCGCCACCTTGCGGGCCGGGCCGGAGCGCCAGACGTGCGGCTCCTCGTCGACGGCCGGGTGGCTGCCCTGCCAGGTGAGGTCGAAGCCGACGCCGTGGTCGTCGCCGTCGCACACGAACCGCACCCGCTCGAGGGGCTCGAGGACCTCCACCCGGAACGGGCCGACCGACGGGTTCAGGCGGTCGTGCCCCTCCAGCGCGTCCGAGGCGCGCACGCTGATCTGGCGGTCGCCGACGCGCACGGTGGCGTAGGCGTCGATGACGCCGAGGTTCGGGTAGATGCCGAGGCCGGTGATGAGGAACGGGTCGCCGGTGCGGCCGTGGGCGTTGAAGTAGCAGCGGTCGTAGGCGTTGCGGTCCGACGACGCGACGTGCGCCATCGACAGCGGGGCCTGGTGGATCGGGTACTCGTCGAGGGGGTGGACCATGGGCGCACCCTCGCTCGGATCTGACGGGTCGTCAACTAGGTCGGGAGGCCACCGACCCGGACCGGCCGTAGGCTCCGGAGCCATGGCCGGCACCAGCGAACCCGCAGCCTTCTTCGACCTCGATCGCACGCTCCTCACCGGGGCCAGCGGACCGATGTTCAGCACGATGCTCAAGCGGGTCGGGCTGCTCCCGGACCGCAGCATCCCGGGGGAGGGCCTGGTCTTCAAGTTCTTCGACGTGGTGGGCGAGACGCTCCCGTCGATGTTCGCCACCCGCCAGATGGCGCGGGCGGCGTCGGGCTGGGACCGCGCGCTGGTGCAGGAGGCCGGCCAGCTGGCGGCGGAGCGGCTGGTCGACGAGGTGCCCGGGTTCGCCAAGGGGCTCATCGCCCAGCACCAGGCCGAGGGCCGCCGGGTGATCATGGCCACCACGTCCCCGTACGACCTGGTGAAGCCGCTGGCCGACGCCCTCGGGCTCGACGACGTGATCGCCACCCGGTACGGCGAGGCCGACGGGCGCTACGACGGCTCGGTCGACGGGTTCTTCGTGTGGGGCCCCGGCAAGCTGGCGGCCGTCAAGCACTGGGCGAAGCGCCACAAGGTGGATGTGGCCCAGAGCTTCGCCTACTCCGACTCGATCTACGACCTGCCGCTGCTGTCGGCGGTCGCCCATCCCACGGCCATCAACCCGGACCCTCGGCTGCGGGTCATGGCGGCCGTCCGGCGCTGGCCCACCCAGTACTTCGACGTGCCCGCCGGGGTGCCGAAGTTCATCGGTCTCGAACCGCAGCGGGCCATCCAGATCCTGGCCCGGCCGCAGCTGTTCCCGTGGGTGCGCCTCGACGTCGGCGGGGTGGAGCACATCCCGGCCGACGGCCCCGCCATCATCGTGGGCAACCACCGCTCGTACCTGGATCCGCTGGCCATCGGGTACGCCATGGCGAAGGCCGGCCGTCCCGTGCGGTTCCTCGGGAAGAAGGAGGTGTTCGATGCGCCGGTGGTCGGCCAGATCGTCACCGCCCTCGGCGGCATCCGGGTGGAGCGCGGCTCGGGGTCCGACGAGCCGCTGAAGGCGGCGGCGGAGGCGCTGGCGGCCGGCGAGGCCGTGGCGATCATGCCGCAGGGCACCATCCCCCGTGGCCGGGCGTTCTTCGACCCGGAGCTGAAGGGCCGATGGGGTGCGGCGAAGCTGGCGGCGCTGAGCGGTGCCCCGGTCATCCCGATCGGGCTGTGGGGCACGGAGAAGGCCTGGCCGCGCAACGCCCGGACCCCCGACGTCATGGCGGTGGGCCACCCGCCCACGGTCCGCATCCGGGTCGGGCCTCCGGTGGAGCTCGGCCTGGAGGACCCCGACACGGACACCAAGGCCATCATGGCGGCGCTGGTGGACCTCCTGCCCGAGGAGGCCCGCGTCCACCGGGA
>CALANQ010000187.1 GCA_937926025.1 uncultured Acidimicrobiales bacterium | reverse complement strand
GCTCGGCCTGGGCCCGCTGGGCCTGGGCCTCGGCGGCGAGCTCGGCGCGCCGCTCGGCGATGGCGGTGCGGATGGCCTCGGACACCTCGTTCATGACCAGGCCGGTCTCCCGGCGGGCATCGGGGTCGAGCTTGCCCAGGCCCTTCTTCAGGTCCAGGAGCTCGGAGCCCTTCCCGGTGAGCGAGCGCTCCACCTCGGCGAGCGCGTCGAGGCTGCTGGCCTGGGCGATCTCGGCGCCCGAAGCGGCCTGGATGCGGCGGATCTCGTCGATCATGGTTGCGGAACCTTGCCCGTTCCGGACGCCTCGCGTCCACTTGGTTGACGGTGTCGCCGCAGCACCTCGAAGCACACGACGGTGCCGGCCATGGCGACGTTGAGCGACTCGGTGGGACCGGCCATCGGGATGGTGATCAGCAGGTCGGCGGTGGCGGCGGTGGCGTCGTCGACGCCGTGGGCCTCGCTGCCCAGCACCACAGCGATGGGAGCGACCAGATCGGCGGTGTCGTAGGGCTCCCCGCCGTCGACCACGGTGGTGGCGATGCGGTACCCGTCGGCCCGCAGGCGGGCGATGGCGTCGGCAGCGGAGGGGGCGGTGACCACGTCGATGCCGAAGAGGGCGCCGGCCGACGACCGGACCACCTTGGGGTTGGTGGGGTCGACGCCGCCGGCCACCACGACGGAGCCGGCACCGCTGGCGGCCGCGGCCCGGATGAGCGTCCCGACGTTGCCCGGGATCTGCAGGCCGGCGAGGACCAGCACGAACGGGGCCTCGTCGGGCACCGGCCAGCGGGTCTCCCGCTGGGCGGCGACGGCCAGCACGCCCTGGGACGTGGTGACGTCGCCGACCCGGTCGAGCACCCCGGCGGGCAGAGACCAGACCGGCGTCTCCTCGGGCAGGCGGGCCAGCAGGTCGACCACGGTCGAGCGGGATGCCGCGGCCTCGTCGACGTAGACGTCGAGCAGGTCGAGGCCGGCGTCGAGGGCACCGGCCACGAAGACCGGGCCCTCCACGACCAGCGCCCGCTGATCGGCCCGTTCCTGCGGCCGCTTGACCAGTCGGGTCAGGCGGGCGATGCGAGGGTTGCGGGCCGACAGCGGGCGCATGATCGGTTGGTGCTGCGGGCCGTCCGGCGGTGCGGACGGCAGCAGATCAGGAAGCAGCGACCTTGGCGCTGCTGGCGTCGGTGGCCACCTTGACCAGGGCGGTGAACGCCGCCGGATCGGTGACGGCCAGATCGGCGAGGACCTTGCGGTCGACCTCGACCTCGGCCACCTTGATGAACCGGCTGTAGCTCACGCCGTTCTGGCGGCAGGCGGCGTTGATGCGGGCGATCCACAGCTTGCGGAACTCGCCCTTACGGGCCCGGCGGTCGCGGAACGCGTACTGCAGGGAGTGCATGACCTGCTCGTTGGCGGCCCGGTACGAACGGCTCTTGTTGCCGTAGTAGCCCTTGGCCCGCTCGAGCGTGGCCCGACGGTGCTTCTTGGAGTGAACAGCGCGCTTGACTCGTGCCATCTTCGGATCCTCTCGATCAGTTCTGGGGTGCTACTTGCCGAGCATCCGGTTGATGCGGGCGGCGTCGCCGGGAGCGACCACGACCTCGTCCTTGAGCCGGCGCTTCACGTGCGACGGCTTCTTCTCGAGGATGTGGTTACGGAACGCACGACGGCGGCGGAGCTTGCCGCTGCCCGTGGTCTTGAAGCGCTTGGCCGCGCCGCGGTGGGTCTTCATCTTCGGCATATCTGGGTTCCTCCTGCGCCATCGAGCGATGGCCGCGATCTGGGTCAGGCCTCGGGCGCTGCGGCGTCCTCGGCGGGGGCGCCCGACTCCGCTTCTGCGGCTTCGGTCTGCGCCTTCTTCTTGGCCTCGGCCTGGGCCTTCTTGTCGGGAGCCAGGACCATGATCATGTTCCTGGGGCCGTCGAGCTTGGGGTACACCTCGACCTTGCCCGTGTGCTCCACCGCTTCGGCCACCTGGTCGAGGATCTTGCGACCGAGCTCCGGGTGGGCGACCTCTCGCCCTCGGAACATGATCGTGATCTTGACCTTGTGGCCCTCGTCGAGGAACTGCTCCACCTTGCGGGTCTTGGTTCCGAAGTCGCCGCCGCCGATCTTGGGGCGGTACTTCATCTCCTTGATCACCACGTTGGTGCTCTTGCGCCGGGACTCCTTGGCCTTCTGGGCCGCCTCGTACTTGTACTTGCCGTAGTCCATGACTCGGCAGACGGGCGGGTTGGCCTTGTCGGCGACCTCGACCAGGTCGAGATCGAGCGCCCTGGCGTAGTTGAGGGCTTCGGGCAGCGGCTTGATCCCGATCTGCTCCCCTTCGGGTCCGACGAGGCGGACCTCCCGGGCTCGGATGCGATCGTTGATCCGCGGCTCGTTGTTTCCAGGTGGCGGTGCTATGGCCTTTGGCTCTTCATCAAGTGCGTAGGTCCTCCCTGACGCAGGCTGCGATTCGTGAATGGGACGTCACCCGCACCCGGCCCGAAAAGGACGAAAGCGGATGTCGGAGAAGCCGACATCCGCGAGCGCCGAAGCGCTTGTGGCATCGACCCGGGCGCACGGTGCTCCGGGGAGCGGTGGCCGGGTGGGGGCGCAGCCCCGCTTCCCTGGTTGTTGCGTGTCGTAGGGTACCAGCCCGTCTCCCCTTCCCGGCAACTCCGGGTGGGGGACCCGCCGCAACCCGCGCGGCGCCCGATTCGAACGAGGACGTGACCCGATGAGCCTGTGGACCCCCGGTGGCGAGCACGAGGTGCCCCGCGACGACGACCGCCCGAGCGCGGCACCCGGTGCCGCCGGCGCCCCTGGCCAGCCGCCCCTGACGGCCGACCAGGAGGCCGAGGCCGCCCAGATCGCGGCCGAGATGGCCGAGGTCCGCGCCCAGCTGGCGCAGGTGCCCGCGGCCCAGGTGGTGGCCAACCACGCCATGGGCTGCTGGGAGCTGGCCGCCATCCACCTGTCGGCCCAGCCGCCGAACCTGGACGAGGCCCAGGTGGCCATCGATGCCTTCGGGGCCCTCAACGCCGTGCTCCAGGGCAAGCTGGGCCCCGACGAGGCCACGCTGGCCGACGCCCTCGCCCAGCTGCGCCTGGCCTACGTGCAGATCAAGGCCACGGTGGAGGCCGGTGACGGCGCCCCGGGGGAGCCTCCGGCCGAGGGCTGATCGCCGCCCCTGCCGGCGCCGGCGGTCAGGTCCGCCGGCGGACCGCGACGGCCTCGAGGCCGGTGGGGCCGGGCACCACGTCGAACAGCACCCAGGTGCCGACGGCGATGGTGCGGGACCCGTCCGCGATGCGGGTGCAGTGGAAGTACCAGGACTCGTCGACGTCGTCGGCGGTCACCGTCCCCGCGCCCACCTGGTCGTCGAAGGAGCTGACCCGCCCGGCACGGGTCCCGAAGGCGGCGGCGAGTCCGGCGGCGACGGTCACGGCATCGCTCAGTGGATGATCTTGGTCAGCGGGAGCTCGATGATGTCGGTGGCGCCGGCGTCCTTGAGCGCCGGGATGAGCACGTTGATGCCCCGGCGCTCCACGACGGTCTCCACCGCGTAGCCGCCGTCGCCGTGCAGCTTCGACACGGTGGGCGCCTTCATCGACGGGAGGATCTCGATCACCTGGTCCAGATCGGCATCGCCGACGTTGAGCTTGACCAGGACCTTGCCCCGGGCCTCCAGCACGCCCTGCAGCAGGGTGCGGATCTGGCCCATGGCGTGGGCCTTCTCCGGGTCCTCGTAGGCCGCCGGGTTGGCCACCAGCTCGGTGTAGCTCTGGAGGATCTGGTCGATCTCCTTGAGGCCGGCGGCCCGGAGGGCCCGTCCCGTCTCGGTGATCTCGACGATGCAGTCGACGATGTCGGGGATCTTGGCCTCGGTGGCGCCGTAGCTGAGCCGGATGTCGGCCTCGATGCCCTTGGACTCGAAGAACCGGCGGGTGACCACCGGGTACTCGGTGGAGACCCGGACGCCCTGGGGCAGGTCCTCGACCCGTTCCACGGGCGAGTCGCCGGCGACGGCGACCCCCATGCGGATGGGGCGGGAGGTGGCCTTGGAGTAGTGGAGCTCCCCCAGCGACACGACGTCGCTGCTGGTCTCCTCGATCCAGTCCCGGCCGGTGATGCCCAGGTCGAACATGCCCTCGGAGACGTACATGCCGATCTCCTGGGGCCGAAGGATCCGCACCGACTCGATGCGGGGGTCCTCGATGGTGGCCTTGTAGTCGACGGTGGACGACCGGTTGACCTGGAGGTCCGCGGCCGCGAACAGCTCCAACGTGGCCTTCTCGAGCGAACCCTTGGGCAGAACCAGCTTCAGCACGCCGAGGACGGTACCGGCCCGCCTGGTCAGCAGGCCAAAGCGTTGCTCCGGCCGAGCGCCGGCCTCAGCCGACGCCGAGCAGGTCGACGACGAAGACGAGGGTCTCGCCGCCCTTGATGACGCCGCCGGCGCCCCGCTCGCCGTACCCGAGGTGTGGCGGGATGGTGATCTTGCGGCGGCCGCCGAGCTTCATGCCGGCCACGCCCTGGTCCCAGCCGGAGATGACCTGGCCGGCCCCCAGGCGGAACCCGAAGGTGTCGCCGCGGTCCCAGGAGGCGTCGAACTGCTGGCCGGTGGACCAGGCCACGCCCACGTAGTGCACCTCGACCGGACCCGGCCCCGCCTCGGGACCGTCGCCGACGACGAGGTCCTCGATGACCAGGTCGGTGGGAGGCGCTTCGTTCGGGATGGTGATCTCGGGCTTCTCGCTCATGGCGATCGACCCTACCGGTCAGGCGCCGGCCCGCACCCGGCGGATGAGCTGGGCCATCTCGACGGCGACGTTGGCGCCGTCCTCGCCCACGTTGTGACCGCCGGGGGCCTCGGAGCGGGCCAGGGCCTGATCCAGGTTCTCCACCGTGAGGGCGCCGAAGGCGATGGGCACGCCGGTCTCCAGCTGGGCCTGCTGGATGCCGCCGGCGCACTCCCCCGCCACCGCCTCGTAGTGGGTGGTCTCGCCCCGGATGACGCAGCCGAGGCAGATGACGGCGTCGACCCGGCCCGACAGGGCCCAGGTCTTGGCGGCCAGCGGCAGCTCGAACGCACCCGGCACCCAGTCCTCAATGACCTGCGACTCCGGCACGCCGGCGGCGGCCAGGCCCCGGCGGGCGCCGTCGAGGAGGCGCAGCGTGATCTGCGAGTTCCAGCGGGCGGCCACCACGGCCACGGTCATGTCCGACCCGTCGAGCTCGATGGCGGGGACGCCGTCGGCCTGGTGGTCGCCGGCCATCAGCCCTCCTCGCCCACGGTGCCGGCCTCCTCGAGGCCCTCCAGCAGGTGGCCCATCTTCTCCGCCTTGGTCTTGAGGTACCGGATGTTCTCCGGGTTGGGGGCGGTGACCGACGGGACGCGGGCGGTGATGTCCAGCCCGAAGCCGTCGAGGCCGCCGTACTTGGCCGGGTTGTTGGTGATGAGGCGCATGGTGGTGATGCCGAGGTCCACCAGGATCTGGGCGCCGATGCCGTACTCCCGGGAGTCCACCGGCAGGCCCTGCAGCTCGTTCGCCTCGACGGTGTCGGCGCCCTCGTCCTGCAGCTCGTACGCCCGGATCTTGTGGCCGATGCCGATGCCGCGGCCCTCGTGACCCCGCAGGTAGACGATGACGCCGCTGCCCTCCTCGGAGATCAGCTTCATGGCCGCGTCGAGCTGCACGCCGCAGTCGCAGCGCATGGAGCCGAACACGTCGCCGGTGAGGCACTCGCTGTGCACCCGCACCAGCGTGTCGTCGGCCCCGGACACGTCGCCCTTCACCAGGGCCACGTGCTGCTCGCCGTCCAGCACGGACTCGTACACCTTGCAGGTGAAGTCGCCCCACATGGTGGGGATCCGGGCCTCGGACACCAGCTTCACGAGCTTCTCGGTGCGGCGCCGGTACCGGATCATGTCGGCGATGGAGATCATGTAGAGGTTGTGCTCGCGGGCGAAGGCGCGCAGCTCGGGCTGGCGGGCCATGCCCATCTTCTTGTCGTCGACGATCTCGCAGAGGATGCCGGCGGGGTACAGCCCGGCCATGCGGGACAGGTCGACGGTGGCCTCGGTGTGCCCGGCCCGCTTGAGCACGCCGCCCTCGCGGGCCTCGAGCGGGAGGATGTGGCCGGGGCGAGCGAAGTCGCCGGGGCGGGTGTTCGGGTCGACGAGGGCCTGCACCGTGGCGGCCCGGTCGAACGAGGAGATGCCCGTGGTGGTGCCGTGGCGGTAGTCGATGCTCACCAGGAAGGCGGTGCGCATGCTCTCGGTGTTGTGCTCCACCATCGGGCGCAGATCCAGCTCCTGGGCCCGCTCCGAGGTGATGGGGGCGCAGATGAACCCGGACGTGTGATGCAGGAAGAACGCGATCTTCTCGGGGGTGACGAACTCCGCCGCCATGATGAGGTCGCCCTCGTTCTCCCGGTCCTCGTCGTCGACCACCACGAGGATCTCGCCCCGTGCGTAGGCGGCGAGGGCCTCGCCGACGTCGGCCAGCGGGCCGTCGTCGGCCGGGCCGCGGTTGGCGACCTCGAAGTCGCCGGCCTGCGCCGGCATCTCGGCGGGGGTGTCGCTCATGAGCGGTGTCCTTCCAGGAGGGACTCGACGTACTTGGCGATGACGTCGAGTTCGAGGTTGACCGGGTCGCCCGGTCCCTTGCTGCCGAGGGTGGTGACCTCAGCGGTGTGCGGGATGATGGCCACGGAGAAGCCGTCGTCGTGGACGGCCGCCACGGTGAGGCTCGTCCCGTCGATGGTGATGGAGCCCTTGTGCACCACGTACCGGAGCAGGTCCGCGGGCATCGAGATGCGCAGGTCCGGCGCGGCCGTGACGATGGTGCCGACGGCGTCGACATGACCCTGTACCAGGTTGACGGGGTCGCCGGGCCGGAGCCCACCGAGGCAGGTGCGGGCGTAGGTCTCCTCGACGACGTCGGCCTCCCACCAGTCGTCGCCCCAGGCCACGACGGTGAGGCAGGTGCCGCTGACGGCGATGGAGGCGCCCATCTCCACGTCCTCGAGGACGAGGGTGGCGCCGATGCGCAGCTTCGGGCCCTGGCGGGAGATGACGGTGCCGAGCTCCTCGACGATGCCGGTGAACATCAGGCGCCTCCGGAGGCGGGATCGCTGACAGGGGGGACGTCGCCGATGCGGACGACGGAGACCGGGCCCGTGACCGGCGAGGGGCCGACGGGCGACAGGTCGATGCGCACGTCGCCGCCCAGCGGTGTGACCGCGGTGATGGCGCCGCGCCACACGTCGGCGATGGTCTCGGCGCCGTTGCCGGCGAAGAGCGGTCGGGCATCGTCGCCACCGAAGATCACCGGGGCCAGGTACACGACGTAGTGGTCGACCAGGCCGGCCCGGTGGAACGCCCCGGCCACGGTGGCCCCGCCCTCCACCAGGACCTGCAGGACCCCACGGCCGCCGAGCTCGTCGAGGAGGTCGCCCAGCTCGCCGGAGAACTCCAGGGCGGGCAGCACCTTCGCGCCGACCGGCGCGGTGCCGAGCACGACCCGGATCGGGTCCTTGCCCTCGACGTTGCGCACCGTGAGGGAGGGGTCGTCGGCCCGGACGGTGCCGGCGCCGACCACGATGGCGTCGCTCTCGGCCCGCAGCTGGTGGGCATCAGCTCGGGCGGCGCCGCCGGTGATCCACTGGCTGGTGCCGTCGGGGGCGGCGGTGCGCCCGTCGATGCTGGCCCCCACCTTGAGCACGACCCACGGCCGGCCCGTGGACCGGTGCTTGAGGTAGGCCGCCAGCTGGGCCCGGACGGCGTCCGCGAGCGTGCCGAGCTCGACGTCGATGCCGGCGGCGCGCAGGCGGGCGATGCCGCCGCCGGCCACCCGCACGTCGGGGTCCTCCACGGCCACGACGACACGTGCGACGCCGGCCTCGACGAGGGCATCGGCGCACGGGCCGGTCCGGCCGGTGTGCGCGCACGGCTCGAGGGTGACCCAGACGGTGGCGCCGCGGGCAGCGTCGCCGGCGGCGTCGAGCGCCACCCGCTCCGCATGGCGACCGCCGGGCGGCTCGGTGGCACCGGTGAACACCTCGCCTGCAGGCGACTCGATCACGCACCCCACCCAGGGGTTGGGCGACGTCCACCCGCGCACGGCGTCGGCGGCCTCGAGGGCCTGCTGCATGCGTCCTGCGTCGTCCACGTGGTCTTCCGGTCTGTCACGGACACGCGGCGCGCGAAGCGCCAGCGCGCCCTCGCTCTCATCCGGACTCTTACCGTCGGCCCCGGAGTCTCACCGGATCGGCCCGAGCCCTGGGGCTCGGGTTCGCGGGCTGTACCGCCGGTCGGGATTTCCACCCTGCCCCGCGAGGGGGCGTCTGCAAATTCGTTCGGTTGTGGTGGTCAGTGTACGGATCGTCGTCCGTTCACCGACAATCCACCCCGTGTGGCGGGTGGCTCAGTGGGGCCGGTCGCCGGCCAGGAGCGAGAGAGCGTGGGGCACGACGTCGATCACCGATCCGAGGCACTCGACGGCCCCCTTGGGCGACCCGGGGACGTTGAGCACCAGCGCCGTGCCGGCCGTCCCGGCGATACCCCGGGAGAGGCGCCCCAGCGGGCTGACCAGGCGCATCGCCTCGGCCAGACCGGGTGCCTCCCGGTCGATCACCCGGCGCGTCCCCTCGGGCGTGAGGTCCCGCGGCCCGAACCCCGTCCCGCCGGTGGTGATGACCAGGCCGTCGAACCCGGCGCACTGGGCCCGCAGGGTGTCGGCCACGGACTCGACGCCGTCGGGGGTGAGGACGACGGCCTCGACGACGGCGCCCGCCGCCTCCAGGGCCGTGCGCAGGGCCGGACCGCCGCGGTCCTCGCGGCTGCCGTCGGCGACGCCGTCGGACACCACGACGACGCGTGCTCGCCAGGTGGCCGGAGCCGGTTCGCCAGGGATCGTGTGGTCGGCCATCGGGAGCTCCTCGTCAGGTGGGTCGGCGCCAGGTGAACACGGCCATGCCGTCGGTCTCGGCCGCCTGGGGCAGCAGCAGGGCGCCGGTCCCCCACGGGATCCACGGGTCCGCCGGCGGCGCCACCGGGACCCACCCGGGCTGCGACGACGCGAACGCCTCGGCGACCCCGGTGGTCTCAGCGGCGGTGAGGGTGCACACCGAGTAGGTGAGCGTGCCGCCCGGCCGCACGAGCGGCGCTGCGGCGTCGAGCCGGCGGGTCTGGAGCTTGGCGAGCCGCTCCGGCGCATCGGCATCGACGCGCCAGCGGGCGTCGGGTCGGCGGCGCAGGGAGCCCAGACCCGAGCACGGCGCGTCGACCAGGACCCGGTGGAACGCAGCATCGGCGAACGGCGGCCGGGTGCCGTCGGCGACCACGGCCTGGAGCTGGTCCGGGGCGAGGCCGACGCGGGATGCGTTGCCGGCGACCAGGCCGACCCGACGGGGGCGCACGTCGGCGGCCGCGACCACCGCGCCATCACCGGCGAGGGCGGTGGCCTTGCCGCCGGGGGCGGCGCAGAGGTCGAGCACCCGTTCGCCCGGCTGGGCCCCGACCGCATCGACCACCCATCGGGAGGCGGGGTCCTGCGTGTAACCGTCGTCGCGCTCGGTGGTGGTGGCGGCACCGTTCATGGAGGTCAGGGCGCCGACCGCGGCTTCCGCCCCCAGATCGGTGGTGAGCCGGTCGACCACCCAGTCCGGGTAGCTGAGCCGCACCGCATCGGACGGCCACGCATCGTCGGCCTCGGCCACCTTGCGCAGGACGGCGTTCACCAGGCCCCGGGCCTTGCGGGGGACGACCTCGACGGTGGCCGACACCGCGGCGTGCGGGGGCGTGCCCAGGAAGCGGAGCTGGAAGGTGCCGACGCGCAGGGCCGCCCGCACCGTGTCGTCCAGCTCGCCGAGGGCGAAGCGGCTGACGAACCAGTCGCACGACCGCTGGGCCCGGACCGTGCCGTACACGAGCTGGGTGGCGAAGGCCCGGTCGCGCTCGGTCAGCCCGCTCTTGGCCAGCAGCTTCGGCAGGAGGATGTTGGCGTAGGCGCCGTCGCGCTCGATGCGGACGAGGGCGTCGACCGCCACCCGCCGCGGATCGGGGATCGGCGCCGCAGGCGCGTCTGAGGACGGGCGGGACGGAGGACGGCGACGACGACGGTTGGGCGCGCTCACGGTGCCGCCTCCCCCAGGCGCTCGCCGGGCGCGGGGCGGGCGCCGTTGAGCCAGTCCCCGGCGGCGACGGCCCCCTTGCCCTGGGGCTGGAGCGTGACCAGGCGGAGGGCGCCCGCTCCGGTGAGCACCCGGGTGCCGTCGAGCGTCCCGCAGCCGTCCGGGCCCGGGACCGGGTGATCGGGATCGGGCTGGGCGTCGAGCACCTTCAGCCGGCGGCCCCGGAACGTGGTCCAGGCGCCGCCGACGCGCACCACGCGGTGCAGCTCCACCGCCGGCCGCGACCAGTCCAGGTGCCGGTCCTCGTTGGTGACCTTGTGGGCGTAGGTGGGCTCGCCGACCTGTGGTTCGGGGGCACCGAGCCCGGCGTGCAGGGCGTCGACCAGCAGGCCGCTGCCCACCTCGGTGAGCTGGGCGCCGAGCTCGTCGGCGGTGTTGGTCTGGCGGATGACCAGTTCCGACCGGGCGTACACCCCGCCGGTGTCCAGGCCCTCCTCCACCGCCATGACGCACACGCCGGTGCGCTCGTCGCCGGCGAGGATCGCCCGCTCCACCGGCGCGGCGCCCCGCCAGCGCGGCAGCAGCGAGAAGTGGAGGTTGATCATCGGCAGGCGCTCCAGCAGCGGGCGGCGCAGCAGCTGCCCGAACGCCACCACCACGCCGAGATCGGCACCGATGGTCGCGGCGTCGTCGACGTCGTGCGCCACGGGGATGCCGAGGGCGAGCGCCGCCAGCTTCACCGGGGTCGGGGTGACGGTGCCGCCCCGGCCTCGGCGCTTGTCCGGTCCGGTGATGACGAGGGCGATGTCGAACCCGGCGGCGTGCAACGCCTGCAGGGGCGGCACCGCCATGTCGGGTGTGCCGAGGAACACCAGGCGCTTCGGGTGGACGGGCGGGGCCGGGAGCGGCGCCGCAGCAGCCGCAGGCTCCACGGGGGCGCTCAGCGGAGCGACAGGCCGCGCTTGGGGGCCGGCTCTGCGCCGAACCCGAGCATCAGGTCCCGCACCTGGCGCTTGGCCTGCCGGGCCTGGTCCTCATCGAGGCGCTCGACGAGGAGCACGCCGTTGAGGTGGTCGAGCTCGTGCTGGAACATGCGCCCCGCCAGCTCCGACGCCTCGATCGACACCTCGTTGCCGTCGAGGTCGCGCCCGACGACGTGCACGTGGTTGGGACGCACGATCTCCCACGAGAGGCCCGGCACCGAGAGGCAGCCCTCTTCGTAGACCCACTCGCCGTCGGACTCGACGATCTCGGGGTTGACGATGCTGCGCGGGCCGTTGCCGTCCTGGAGGTCCCACACGAAGAGGCGCTTCTGCACGCCGACCTGCGGCGCGGCCAGCCCGAGGCCGGGCGCGGCGTACATGGTCTCCACCATGTCGTCGACCAGCCGAACCAGCTTGCCGTCGATGTCGGTGACGTCGCCGGCCTTCTGCTTCAGCACGGGGTCTCCGATGACCCGGATCTCGTAGGGCGCCATGGGACCCAGGCTACCGTCGCCAGCGTGCCGTCCCCCCAGCCCGAGCGGGAGATCGGAAGAGCACACGTCTGAACTCCAGTCACTTAGGCATCTCGTAT
>CALANQ010000186.1 GCA_937926025.1 uncultured Acidimicrobiales bacterium | reverse complement strand
AGATCGGGCCGGCCCGCGACCTTCGGATCGAAGCGCTCGCGCTGGCGGTCGTCGATGGGGAGGACGTTGTACTTGGCGCCCTCGATCAGGAACCGCTCCTGCAGCTCCCGCAGCTTGGCGGGCTGCTCGGCGGCCAGGTCGCGCGCCTGGGTCCAGTCGTCGGGGCCGTAGAGCTCCCAGGTGTCGTCTTCCAGGGCGGGCACGTGGTCGTCGGGGTCGGGCCAGGGCAGCCAGTGCTGGGTCACCGCCGTCCACCCATCGCAGTAGATCCCGCGGTTGCCGCCGATCTCGAAGTACTGCGTGTGGTGGCGCTCGTCGGCGCCGGCGTCGTCGATGGCGTAGGTGAAGCTCACGCCTTCGAGCGGGCGCTGCGTGATGCCGTTGACCTGCTGGGGCTCGGGGATGCCGACGATGTCGAGGATGGTCGGCATGACGTC
The DNA here is from genome assembly GCA_937926025.1 of uncultured Acidimicrobiales bacterium. Classification (GTDB taxonomy): domain Bacteria; phylum Actinomycetota; class Acidimicrobiia; order Acidimicrobiales; family Iamiaceae; genus Aquihabitans. The sequence goes on along the minus strand of CALANQ010000186.1, from coordinate 5,508 downwards.
GTTGACGTGGGTGAACTGGCTGCGGATCTCGCCGGCGGGGATCCGGTGCGGGTACCGGGCGACCATGCCGGTGCGGGTCCCGCCCCAGTGCGAGGCCACGATCTTCGACCACTGGTACGGCGTGTTCATGGCGTGGGCCCAGCCCGCGGGCACGTGGTTGAACGCGGAGGGGCCGCCGATCTCGTCGAGCCGGGGCTTGATGTCGTCGGTCGTCATCAGCACGTTGTTCTGGTACGCCATCTCGTTGAACGTGCCGTAGGCACCGGCTTCGGCGGAGGCCCCGTTGTCACCGAGGATGTAGAGCACCAGCGTGTCGTCCAGGAGATCGGTCTCCTCGAGGTGGGCGACGAGCCGGGCGACCTGGTCGTCGGTGTGGGCGGCCATGGCGGCGTACGCCTCGAACAGCCGGTTCCCGACCAGGCGGTCGTCGTCGGTCAGCTCGTCCCACGACGGGATCTTCTCGTTGGGGGCGGTGAGCTCGGCGTCGTCGGGGAGGATGCCCAGCGCCTTCTGGCGCTCGAAGGTGAGTTCCCGCTGGCGGTCGTAGCCGTGGTCGAAGCGGCCGCGCATCGCCTCGAGGTAGGGCTTGGGCGCGTGGTGCGGCGCGTGGGTGGCGCCGAAGGACAGGTACGTGAACCAGGGCTTGTCGGGCGTCAGCGCGGTCAGGTTCCCGATCCAGGCGATGGCCTGGTCGACCAGGTCCTCGGAGAGGTGGTAGCCCTCGTCGGGGGTCCTTGGCGGCTCGATCGGGTTCAGGTTGTCGACGAGCGCCGGGACGTACTGGTGGGTGTCGCCGCCGATGAACCCGTAGAACCGCTCGAAGCCCTGCCCGGTCGGCCAGCGGTCGAACGGGCCGGACGGGCTGGTCTCCCACGGGGGCGTCTGGTGGTGCTTGCCGAACATGCCCGTCGAGTAGCCGTTCATCCGCAGGACCTGGGCGATGGTGGCGCAGTCGTCGGGGAGGACGCCCGTGTAGCCGGGGAACGAGGTGGCCACCTCGGCCAGCGCCCCCATCTCCACCGTGTGGTGGTTCCGGCCGGTCATCAGCGACTGGCGGGTGGGCGAGCACAGCGTGGTGTGGAAGCGCGTGAACCGGACGCCTTCGGCGGCGATCCTCTCGGCGGTGGGCATGTCGCACGGTCCGCCGAACGCGCTGCTGGCACCGAACCCCATGTCGTCGATGAGGATCAGCAGCACGTTGGGCGCCCCTTCCGGCGGGCGCAACGGCTTGGCCGGTTCCGGACGTCGCGCGGTTCGGGCGTCGATGGGGGTGTCGGTGGTGCTCCGCCGGTGGGTGATGGGCAGACGCCGGCGGTTCAGCGCTTCTGGGTCCATGGCGACCGACGGTACGACCTGTGCCGCGCCGGTGCCGGGTGGCCGCCCTGGTTCCGTTCGTGGCGTCGCGGTCAGCGGGTGAAGGTGAGGTGGGTGACGCCGCTGGGCGTGGAGACGACCTCGACGTCGTAGCCCTCCTCCCAGCCTTCGAGGCCGTCCCAGAGGCGCACGCCGCGGCCGAGCAGGATCGGGACCTGCACCACGTGGAGGTGGTCGACGAGGCCGGCGGCGAGGAAGTCCCGCAGCATCGACGGGCCGCCACCGATCCGCACGTCCCCGCCGTCGGCGGCCTCCTTGGCCACGGCCAGCGCCTCGGCGGGCGGAGCGTCGAGGAAGTGGAACGTGGTCCCGCCCTCCATCTCGATCGATGGACGGGGCCGGTGGGTCAGGACGTAGGTCGGTGTGTGGAACGGCGGGTCCTCGCCCCACCAGCCGGTCCAGTCGGGGTCGTCCTGCCACCCGGGAGGGCCGAACTTGCCGGCACCCATGATCTCGGCGCCGATGCCCGGACCGTGCTGCTCCGCCATTGCGTTGTCGACGCCGGACGTGCCGGTGTCGCGCCCGAGGATCGTGGCGCCGGCGAAGCGGGTGGCGAACATCCACTGGTGGAGGCGCTGGCCGGCATGGCCGAACGGCGACTCCAGCTTGAGGTCGACGCCGGTGCCGAACCCGTCGAGCGAGATGGTGAAGTTGTGGACACGTGCCCGTGACATGGCGGTTCCTTGCTGCGCGGTTCGGTTGGTGAGGCTGACGGCGTCAGCCGGGGCGGTTCATCGGTGGCGGGCTCGAGCTCAGGCGGCGCCGAGGTGGGCGGCGAGCTTGTCCATGGTCTGGAGGCCCAGCTCCACGGCTCCGAAGCCGATGGCTCCCGCCCGGTGCTCTGCGGTGGGGTGGAGCTGGCGGAGGGTGAGGACGGTCTTGCCGTCGCTCTGCTCGTCGAGGGTGATGGTCACGCGGAAGCGGTTCGGGTCGTCGTCGACGTCGGAGCCGTGGTCCAGGACCAGCCGTTCGTCGGTCACCACCTCCAGGTAGTCGAAGCGGTTCGTGTAGGTGGTGTCCCCGTGGACCATGTCGAACCGGGCCCGACCGCCGGCCCGGGCGTCCATCTCCCGCACCGTGCACGTGAACCCAGCTGGACCGAACCACTGGCAGAACGCGTCCGGGTCGGTCCACGCCTCGAACACGGCGGCGCGCGGTGCGTCGAGGACGCGGACCAGGACGATCTCCCGGTCGAGCGACCAGCTGGTGGGATCGCCGATGGCGGGGGTGGGGCTCATCGTTCCTCCGAGGTGCCGGCGGCCGTGCGCCGGAGGTGGTCGTCGAGGCGGTCGAGCCGCTGCTCCCACGCCTCCCGGGTGTGCTCGGCCCACGCCGCGATCTCCACCAGCGGCGACGGCTCCAGCCGGCACGGCCGGGTCTGGCCGTCGCGGCTGCGGCTGATGAGGCCGGCCTGCTCCAGCACCTTCAGGTGGCGGGAGATGGCCGGCAGGCTGATGGGGAACGGCTCCGCCAGCTCCAGCACCGTGGCCTCGCCGTCGGCGAGCCGCCGCACGATCGATCGGCGCGTCGGATCCGACAGCGCGGCGAAGACTGCGTCGAACCGGTCCACCGTCGCCGTGCTCATGAGGAGGTCCCGGGCGTGTAGTTCACAGATCAGTTAATTAACGGATTCGCTAAACATTGTCAAGGGCGCGGCGCAGCGTGGGCGGACCGATGGTGGACGCGCCTGTACGGAAGCAGCGAGGTGGGGGGTCGTAGTCCCCGATGGCGGATCAGCAACTGGCCGGGGGCGGCGCGCCCACCGGCGACGACCCAGCTCACCGGTCGTTCGCCGATCCCCTGTTCGCCATGTCCCTGGCTCTCCTGATCCTCACGCCGCTCGTCCGCGGGGTCGAGTTCCTACGCCACCGGGGCGTCATGCTGGTCGCCGACCAGAACGATGCCGTCCTGTCGGCCATCGCGGCGCAGCACCTGGCCCAGCGAACCGGGTCCTGGTCGAGGATCGGGCTCTACCACCCGGGTCCGATGTGGGCGTACGCGTCGGCCCTGCCGATGCGGGTGGCCGACAACCATCCCTCGGGCCTCGTCCTCGCCGCCGCGCTCGTCGTGGCCACCTCGGTCCTGGCGATCGGCCTGGTGGTCCGGCGCAGCGTCGGGGCCCGGCGAGGCCTGGTCGTCGTCGCCACCCTGGCGGTGGCGTTCGCCCAGCTCGGGCTCACCGGCCTGGTGGCACCGTGGAACCCCACGGTCCTCATCGTTCCGACCACCGCCGCCGTGGTCTGTGCGGCGCGAGCGCTGACTGGTCGGTCGACCGTGGCGCCGGCCGCCGCCGTCCTCTTCGCTTCGTTCAGCGCCCAGGCTCACCTCGGCGCGCTCCCCGTCGGTGGGCTGCTCATCGCCGCCGCGTTCGCCGGAGGGTGGATGCTTCCTGCAGGAGCGGGTCGGGCCCGGGCGCTGCTGGGAGCGACGGTCGTCCTGGTCGTGTCCTGGTCGCCCGTCGTCGCCGACCAGCTGGCCGGCTCGGGCAACGCCGGTGCCGTGGCGGCGTACCTGGTGACCGGTGAGGTGCGGCCCCGGTTCGATCCGGCGCCCCCGACCTCATCGCTGCAGCTCTCCCTGCCATCGGCCGGTGCGCACCTCGCCGAGATCACCTCGCTCGCCAGCCCCCGGACGGCATCGTGGGGCGGTGCGGACTTCCTCGCCGGGTCCGTGCACCGTGCCACGTGGAGGTCGCTCGCGGTGCTGGTGGCACTGGGTTCGATCGGCCTGGTCGGGGCCCGGCTCCGAAGCCTGCGGCCAGCCCCTGATCGCGCGTTCACCGCGTGGCTGTGCCGCGTGGCGCTGGCCTGCCTCCTGCTCGAGGCAGTGGCCGTGGCGCGGATCCGCTCGGAGTTCCGCTACTACCTCATCGCCTCCTCGGCGGGGATCGGGGTGGCGCTGTGGATCGCGGCGGCACTGGTGGTGAGCGATGTCGTGGGCCGGCGCGCCACCATCCCTCCACTGTCGATCCGGCGGTGCGAGGCGGCGCTGGCGGCGCTGGTGGTGGTCGTCGTGTGCACCTTGCAGCTCCGATCCGGTTCGGGGCGCTTCGACTTCGACGACCATCGGGACGATCCCGTCGTGGCCGAGCTCGTGGCGGCCGCCGGAGGCGACCTGCGATGCGGAGGTCGTCGCCCATCGCGACCTGCTGCTCGTCGCCGGGTTCGCCAACCAGGCCGCCATCGCGCTCGAGCTGGCCGGCCAGCCGGTCGCTGTCCGGCCTCCGTATGGATCGCGGTTCTCGGACGAGCAGCGGGGCCGGAGCGGGTCTGCCCTGGCGCTGCTCGTCCCGGAGGGCGAGGCGCCACCGGGCTGCGAGCCCATCGGCCGGTTCCTCGACGTCTCGGTGTGCGTCCGTGGATGACCCGCTCCCGGGCCCGGTCTCCACGTGGCGGTCGGCCGGATCGGTGGATTCCGTGTACGAATCCCCGTCGGCGGGGGGTCAGAGGGGAAGGAGCCGCGACGAGAGCCATGACTGCTTTGCCCGACACCGATGACCCGACGTTCGACGCCGTGTACGGGCGGCTTCGTCCCCTGCTGGTCCAGGTCGCCTACCTGATCACCGGTGATGCGCAGGAGGCGAGCGACCTGGTGCACGACGCCTTCGAGGCCGCCCTGCCCCGGTGGGACCAGATCGACGAGCCCGACGCCTACCTGCGCCGGGCCGTCACGAACCGGTCGTACAACGCCACCCGCAACCGGGCCCGCCGGGCCGAGAAGGTGAACCGGGCCGGGCGCGAGCAGCGCGACGCCGAGCACGAGCCCGAGTACCTCGGCGACCTGATCGCGTCGTTGCCGCCCACCCAGCGCGCCGTCGTCGTGCTCCGCTTCCAGCTCGACCTGCCCTACGACGAGATCGCGCGCTGCCTCGGCCTGCGTCCCGGCTCCGTCGGACCCACCCTGAACCGGGCGCTGCGCGCCCTCGACCGGGAGCTGATGCGATGACGGTCACCGAAGACCAGATCCGGGCGGCGCTCGATCACCGGATCCGGGCCGCCGGGCTCGACGACCCGAGCCGGGTCCCCGCGCCGCGCCGGCACGATCCGGCGCCGTCGGCTCCCGCGCCTGCGCCCGCACCGCACCGTGGCCGTCGCCTCGCCCTTGCGGTGGCCGCCGTCCTGGTGGTGGCGGCGG
>CALANQ010000185.1 GCA_937926025.1 uncultured Acidimicrobiales bacterium | reverse complement strand
CAGGCGCACGCGGTCATCCACCTTGCCCGCGCCGCGCAGATCGACATCGAGGCCCCGGCGGAGCAGGTCTACGACCTGGTTGCCGACATCACGAACATGGGTCGGTGGTCCCCGGAGTGCTACCGCACGGCATGGGTCGGCGGCGCCACCACGGCCGCCCCCGGCGCCCGGTTCAAGGGGTGGAACAAGACGCAGGTCGCCGGAATCCCGGCGCGCTGGTCCACCACCAGCACCATCCGCCAGGCCGACCGGGGACGGGCGTTCAGCTTCGACACCGGCCTGTCCGGCGCCCGGTGGACCTACCGGTTCGAAGCGAACCAGGACGGAACCGGCTGCACCGTGATCGAGACGCGGGAAGACGTGAGCTCCCCGCTCATCGTGAAGGTGCTGTCGCTCCCACTGGAAGGGATCCGCCGCAAGCAGCTCACCGACGGCATGCACGTCACGCTCCAGCGCCTCAAGGCCGCTGCAGAAGCACAGGCAGCACCGAGCACCTGACCCGACCGAGACCGGCCAGGTCCGATCCCGGCTCGGTCAGCGCCCGATGCGCCCGGTCACGACGTGGCGACCGTCCGGGTATCGCGACCACTGCGCAGGATGGAACCGGGCAGCTCACCGGTGGGCTTGCCGTCCACCACGACCACCGTGCCGTTGACCAGCACCCGGGTCACGCCGATCGAGTCAGCGGTGAGGCGAGGCGAGTTGCCAGGCAGGTCGTGCACCAGCTCGGCCAGCTCCGAGCCCACGGTCTCGGGGTCGACCACCACGATGTCGGCGTGGAAGCCCTCCGCGATCAGCCCGCGGTCCTCGAGCCCGAACAGCTCGGCCGGCACCTGCGTCATCAGCTGCACCGCCCGCTCCAGCGAGACCAGCTTGCGGCCCCGCAGCGTGTCGCCCAGGAACCGGGTCGGGAACGGCGCGCCGCACATCCGGTCGAGGTGGGCGCCCGCATCGGAGCCGCCGAGCATCGCCCGATCGTCAGCCCAGGTCTGCCGGCGCAACTCCCACGAGGCATCGTCACCATCCGGCGGGATGGGCCACAGCACGGTCCGCAGGTCGTCCGCCACCACGATGTCGATCAGCGTGGCGAACGCCTCGGCCCCCCGCTCGGCCGCGAGGTCCGCGACCCGTCGGCCCTTCAGGCCCTCGTTCGCCGCAGAGTACGTGTCGCCGATGATGTAGTTCTCGAAGTCCGCCAGGCGCTTGAACACGCCGGCCTCGGGCGACTGGGCCTGCTCCAGCATCCGGGCCTGGACCTCGGGCTTCTGGAGCTCCAGGATGCGCTCGGGCACCGGCAGACCGAGCACATCCTTCCACCCGGGGATCAGGAACAGCCCGCAGTGGTTCAGGAAGCTCATGTTCATCGGGACCTGCACCGGCAGCGTGAGGGCGACGATCCGACCGCCCTTCGCCGACGCGACGTCGCCCGCCGACAGCTGGCGGGGCACCCGCCCGGGCTCTCGGGAGTCGATCGTCAGCACGTTCCAGTTGAGGGGCCGCTTGGCCGTGGCGCTCATGTCCGAGAACAGCTCGATCTCCTCATCGGAGAACCGGTCCAGGCAGCCGTCGGTCATGGCCTCGAGGGTCGTGCCCGGGTGCTGCTCCACCACCTCGCACAGCGCCAGCAGCTCTTCGCTGGTGGACCAGCGCGACGCCACCGGCTGCCCATCGCCGTCGGAGTGGGTCCGGCTCAGGGTGGTGGAGAACCCGAGCCCACCCGCCTGGATCGACTCGGCGAGCAGAGCCTGCATCGCCTCGATCTGCTCCGCCGATGCCTCGTTCCCGACGGACTCGGCGCCCATCACGTAGCGCCGCAGGGCGTTGTGGCCCACCAGGAAGCCGGCGTTCACCCCGATGCGGCCCTCGAGCCGGTCGAGGTACTCCTCGAACGTCTCCCAGTTCCACGGGACGCCCTCCTCGAGCGCAGCGACCGACATGCCCTCGACGCTGGCCATGAACTCGCGCGTGTAGGCAGCGTCCTCGGCCCGCAGCGGCGCCAAGGTGAACCCGCAGTTCCCGCCGATGACGGTGGTCACCCCGTGGACGTTCGACGGGGACGCCCCACCATCCCAGAACAGCTGGGCGTCGTAGTGGGTGTGCGGATCGATGACGCCGGGGATCACCAGCTGACCGGTGGCATCGATCAGGTTGGCCGCATCCTCGGTGATCGACCCGGGATCAGCGATGGAGACGATCCGACCGTCGCGCACGCCGACATCGGCGAGGCGGGGCGCGGCACCGGTCCCGTCGACGACGGTGCCGCCCGTGATCAGGTGGTCGAGCATGGAATCCTCCGGCGGTTTCTGACGGACCGTCAGATCGTATCGGGCCGGTCCCGGGCCGGCATCCTCGGTCGACGCCGGGCCCCGTTCGGCACCGTCACCCCTCGTCGGTAGGGTCTCGGGGACGACCTGCCCCCTCCACCAGCGAGACGCGTGCCATGACCGACACCTCGAAGATCATCTACACCCACACCGACGAGGCCCCGGCGCTGGCCACCTACTCCCTGCTGCCCATCATCGAAGCCTTCACGGGCGCCGCCGACGTGGCCGTCGAGACCCGGGACATCTCCCTCACGGGCCGCATCCTCGCCGCCTTCTCCGATCTGCTGCCCGCTGACCAGCAGACCTCCGACGCCCTTGCCGAGCTGGGCGAGCTGGCGACCCAGCCAGAAGCCAACATCATCAAGCTGCCCAACATCAGCGCGTCGCTCCCCCAGCTGAAGGAAGCCATCGCGGAGCTCCAGGCCGACGGCTACGCGCTGCCCGCCTTCCCCGACGAGCCCGCCACCCCCGAGGAGCACGACGCGCGCGCCCGCTACGACAAGGTGAAGGGCAGCGCCGTCAACCCCGTCCTGCGCGAGGGCAACTCGGACCGTCGGGCCCCGAAGTCGGTCAAGGAGTACGCGAAGAAGCACCCGCACTCCATGGGCGCCTGGTCGGCGGACTCGGCCACCCACGTGTCGACCATGTCCGCCGGCGACTTCCGCCACAACGAGAAGTCCGTCACCCTGGCGGCCGCCGACACGCTGCGGATCGAGCACGTCGCCGCCGACGGCGACGTCACGGTCCTGAAGCCATCGCTCCCCGTCCTGGCCGGCGAGGTCGTCGACGGCACGGTCATGAGCAAGGTGGCCCTCGAGGACTTCCTGGCCGAGCAGGTCGCCGACGCCAAGGCCAAGGGCGTCCTGTTCTCCGTGCACCTCAAGGCCACGATGATGAAGGTCTCCGACCCGATCATCTTCGGGCACGTCGTGCGCACCTACTTCGCCGACCTCTTCGCCACCCACGGCGCCCTCCTCGACCAGATCGGCGCCAACCCGAACGACGGCCTGGCCGCCATGCTCACCGCCATCAGCGGCCTGCCCACGGACCAGCGCGAGGCGGTCGAAGGCGCCATCGCGCAGGCCTACGCCACCGGCCCGGCCGTCGCCATGGTCGACTCGGACCACGGCATCACCAACCTCCACGTGCCCTCCGACGTCATCGTCGACGCGTCGATGCCCGCCATGATCCGCGCCTCCGGCCAGATGTGGAACGCGGAGGGCAAGCAGCAGGACACCAAGTGCGTGATCCCCGACAGCAGCTACGCCGGCATCTACGAGGTGGTCATCGAGGACTGCAAGCGCAACGGCGCCTTCGATCCCTCCACCATGGGCTCGGTCCCCAACGTCGGCCTGATGGCCCAGAAGGCCGAGGAGTACGGCAGCCACGACAAGACCTTCGAGATCGCCTCGCACGGCACGGTGCGGGTCGTCAACAGCGCCGGAGACACGATCATGGAGCACGAGGTCGGCGCCGGCGACATCTGGCGCATGTGCCAGGTGAAGGACGCCCCCATCCAGGACTGGGTGAAGCTGGCCGTCACCCGGGCCCGCGCCACCGGCGCACCCGCTGTCTTCTGGCTCGACGCCGACCGCGCCCACGACGCCCAGATCATCGCCAAGGTCCAGACCTACCTGGCCGATCGCGACCCCCAGGTCCTGACCCTCGAGATCCTCCGGCCGGCGGAAGCCTGCCGCTACTCGATCGACCGGATCCGCCAGGGCCTCGACACCATCTCGGTCACCGGCAACGTGCTCCGCGACTACAACACGGACCTGTTCCCGATCCTGGAGCTGGGCACCAGCGCCAAGATGCTCTCCATCGTGCCGCTGATGAACGGCGGCGGCCTGTTCGAGACCGGGGCCGGTGGCTCCGCCCCCAAGCACGTCCAGCAGTTCGAGAAGGAGAACCACCTCCGCTGGGACTCGCTCGGCGAGTTCCTCGCCCTGGCCGTGTCGCTCGAGCACCTGGCGAACTTCGCCGGCAACCCCCGGGCCCAGGTCTTGGCCGACGCGCTCGACGCCGCCACCGGCCGCTTCCTCGACGAGGGCCGGTCCCCGTCTCGCAACGTGGGCGAGCTCGACAACCGCGGCAGCCACTACTACCTGGCTCGCTACTGGGCCGAGGAGCTGGCCGCCCAGACCGCCGATCCGGCCATCGCGGAGGCCTTCGGCCCGGTGGCGGCCGCGCTCGTCGAGGGCGAGGCCGCCATCGTCGCCGAGCTCAACGGTGTGCAGGGCGAGCCCGTGGACATGGGTGGCTACTACGCCCCCGATCAGGCCAAGGTCTCGGCCGCCATGCGCCCCAGCCCCACGCTGAACGCGGCCATCGCCCTGCTGGGCTGATCGTCCGCTGATCGCAGCGGGACCCCGTCACCGGGGTCCCGCGCTCAGCCCGCGTCGATCGCGTCGGCCATGGCTCGGGCATCGGCCTCCGACAGGTCGCCGGTGAGCACGAAGCCGTCGTCGGCCAGGTCCGCGCCGTTCACCGCAGGGGCCGACACCACACGGCCCATCCAGACGATGGCGACCGACCCCGGTCCGTCCGACGACTGCGGCGGACACGTGGCGTCGCCCTGGTAGCAGGCGTTGAACAGCCGGTTGAGCGCTTCCCTCGATCCGGGCTCTGCTTGGACCTCGACCGCCCACCCCTGCTCCTCGGTCGCGGTGGCCGCGCGCAGGTCGGTCCCGTCCGCCGCCACGGGCCCGAGGAGGTAGCAGACGGTGCCGTCGGAACTGGGCAGCGCCTCGCCCACGCCCTCGGGCTCGCACAGCCGGCTGGACAAGACGGGGCGGAAGGCCAGATCGGTGGCCTTCGGGTCGTCCGGGTCGGAGGCCACGGTGGTCTGGACGTCAGGCGGGGCGGCCTCGCCCCGGAGGGCGGTCAGGTCGTGCAGGGCGGCGACCCGCACCTGGTCCCCGGAGCTCTCTTCCGGGAGGGCCGCCCCGTCGATGAACGCCGACCACTCAGCTGCGGTCGCCGGCCGCAGGGAGCCGAGCACCTCCCGCACGTCAGCGTCGCTCACCGGCCCCGGGCCACCTCGGAAGGTCGCGCTGGGGTCCATGGTGACCGACGCCCCCGGCCACCGGCCGAGGTAGGCCAGCGCCGGATCACCGTCGCCGCCGTCGAGGGTGCTCTCCGTCCGCAGCACCGGGCCCGGGGCACCGGGCAGGTCGACGACCGTCGGCACCACTGACGGGTCGAGCGCATCGAACCCGGGCGGAACCAGCTCGTAGGCCAGCAGCGCACCGGTCTCGGTGTTCTCGAGCACCACGCGCACCGCGGTGTACGAGGCGAGGTCCTCGGGCACGTCGACGTCGTCCACCAGCTCGAACCCGTCGAGCGGCGCGCCGCCCGGCCGGTCCGCCACGCCGTGGGCGGCGTCGATGACCCGCCGCGTGGAGAGCCCGGTCCCCGACACCACGGTGCGCACCCCGTCCTGCTGCCAGGCCACGAACGGGTCCCGAGGAAGCCCCGAGGCGGGATCGGCGTTGCCCTCCGCTCCCGTCGCCGTGATCCCGTCACCCATGCCGATGCCGGGGATGAGGTCGTCCTTCGGGATGCCCGCGAACAGGTCGCTCGCATCGGGCGCGTCGGTCCGGGTCTGGACGATCCGCACCGCGGCCCGGGTCGCGTCGCCCTCGAAGCGGACCGGGGCCGATTCGTCGGTCCAGGTCGACCGGTGGCACGGGCAGTGGCCACCGCCGGCCTCCACGTCCTGGCGGTCCGCCATCACGTTCCGGAGCCGCCAACCGCCCGACAGCCCCTCGGGGATGTACCAACCGGTCGCGTCGGGGAGGTTCGGGCCCGAGCGCAGCTGGTCCCGGTCGCCGGATCGGCTGACCAGGACCGCACCGAGACCGGCGAGGAGCACGACGATGGCGGCGACGGCCAGGTAGCGCCGGGTCCGGCGGCCGGAGTCGAGCCGCGCCGGGGCGTCGGCCGTCGCTCCCGCCGCCAGCCGGGCTCGCAGGTCGGCGAGACCGGGTTCGACCTGGGTGTCGTCGGGGACGGCAGCGGCGAGTGCGGCGCGTACCCTCGCTTCGAAGGCGTCGTCGGCGGACGGGGTTCGGGTGGTCATCGCTCCACCACCTCCTTGAGGGCGCTGAGCCCTCGCGACACGAGGGACCGCACGGTCCCGGGGCGGGCGCCCAGCAGGGCGGCGATCTCGTCGTCGGGCAGGTCGAGGTAGAACCGCAGGACCAGCGCGTGGCGCTGCCGTTCCGGAAGGTCGCCCATGGCGAGCCAGACCGGGCTGAGCTCGTCCGGCAGGCTCGGCGGCAGGGCGTCCGGTGCCGGTTCGGGACGGAGGCGCTGGGCCGTGGCGGTGCGGCGCCCGTGGCTGTGGCACAGGTTGACGACGATCGTCCGCAGGTAGGCACCGGGGGCATCGAGGTCGCCCAGCCTGGGGTGGATGCGGACGAACGCCTCCTGCACCACCTCCTCGGCCACCGCCCGGTCCCGGACCAGCAGGGTGGCCAGGCCCACCAGCCCCGGCTGCTCGGAGCGGTACAGGTCCGCGAGCTGCTGCCACGCCCCGTCGGCGTCGTCACCTGCTGTCGTCACCGCGTCCCCGACCCGCTCGCTGATGTGCACGTCCCAACGACGGGTGACCGGCCCGATCTGTTGCACCCCGCCGGAATCGGCCTCCGACCGGCCGGCATGGCCGACATGACCGGCATGACCCGGCATGACCCGGCATGACCCGGCATGGCCGACGGACGGTCAGCGGCGCAGGCCGAGGTTGTCGTAGATCTCCTGGATCGACTGAGCCCGGTTCATGGCGTACAGGTGGATGCCCGGTACCCCGATCTCCAGCAGGTCGCCGATGAGCTTGGTGGCCACCTCGACCCCCAGCTGGCGGGTCGCTTCGCCGTCGCCGTCGACCTGGTCCATGCGCTCCTGGAGCCAGTCCGGGATGTCCGTGTTGTTCATGGCGGACATGCGGCGGGCTCCGGCGACGCTGACGAACGGCATCACGCCCGGCAGCACCGGCGTGGTGCACCCCAGGGCGGCCAGCTCCTCCACCATCACCCGGTAGTGGTCGGCGTTCCAGAAGAACTGGGTCATGCCGAAGTCGGCCGCGTTCAGCTTGGCGGCGAGGAAGCGGCGATCCGTGGCCCGGTCGGTCGAGCGCGGGTGGACCTCCGGGAAGGCGGCGACGCCCACCGAGAAGTCGCCCACCTCGCGGGCCAGGGCCACCAGCTCGGTGGCGTACACGAAGTCGCCGCCCGGATCGGAGCCGTCCTTGGGCGGATCACCGGCGAGGGCCAGGACGTTCTCCACGCCGTGCTCCCGGTACGCCTCGAGCAGGTCGACGAGCTCGGCGCGGGTGTGACCCACGCAGGTCAGGTGCGGCATGGCCGGGAACGCCTGCTGCTCGTTGACCCGGACCACCAGGTCGTAGGTGGTGTCGCGGGCGGTGCCGCCGGCCCCGTAGGTGATGGAGACGTAGGCGGGCTCGAGCGCCGAGAGGTCGGTGACGGCCTGGTCGAAGCTCGCCATGCCTTCCGGCGTCTTCGGCGGGAAGAACTCGAAGGACCACGTAGGGCCCTTGGCGAGGAGGTCGGAGATCCGGGTCATGGTGGACCGAATCTACGCCACCAGGTCCCCCGCTCCCCGCCTCCGTTGCCGCCGTCGACGCCGCCCGTACGCGTCGAATCGACGTCGATTCGACGCGTA
>CALANQ010000184.1 GCA_937926025.1 uncultured Acidimicrobiales bacterium | reverse complement strand
TGTACTGGTAGGCGTCTTCAGCGCGCACGACGATGGCGGAGGCGGGCGTGTCGGCCACGCCGGCGCAGTCGAACACGGAGAGGTCGCCGGCCACGTTGGGCATGGCGCAGATCTGCTCCACGCTCATCTCGCGGCGGAACTGGGCGCGGGGGTTGCGGGCGCCGTTGAAGTGGTTCTTGCTGGCGATGCGGGCGAGGGTGCGCTTGAGCTGCTCCATGGGCACGCCGTACTTCTCGGCGTAGGCCGGGGCCACCATGGAGAACGAGCCGGCGGCGGTGAGGGTGCGGGTGGTGCCGTCGTTGGGGATGGGGAAGGCGTTGAGGCCCTGGTAGCCGGAGTCCTTCACCTTCTCGACGCCCACGGCCATGGCCACGTCGTAGGCCCCGGAGGCCACGGCGTAGCAGGCCTGGCGGAGGGCCTCGGAGCCGGAGGCGCAGTAGTTCTCGACGCGGGTCACCGGCTTGTCCTGCAGCTGCAGCGCCCGGGAGAGGGTGATGCCGCTCATGCCGGACTGGGCGGTGCCCAGCCAGTAGGCGTCGACGTCGTCCTTGGTGATGCCGGCGGCGGCGAACGCCTCGTTGCTGGCCTCGAGGGCGAGGTCGTCGGTGCCCTTGTCCCAGTGCTCGCGGAAGGGCGTGCAGCCCATGCCGACGATGGCGACGCGGTCCTTGATGCCGTGGCTGGCCATGTCAGGCCTCCTTCTCGTCGGCGCCGTCCGAGGCGGGCGCGGTGGCGGGGACCGGGCGGCCCTTCCAGAAGTAGTTGTGGATGCCGTCCGCGGTGAACAGCTTGCGGAACGTCATCTCGATGCGGTCGCCGATGGCCACGGCCTTCGGGTCCACGTCGGTGAGCTCGATGGGGGCCCGGCCGCCACCGTCGAAGTCGACGATGGCGAACACCACGGGCGGGCTGGGGGAGTAGACGAGCTTGTCGATGGTGTAGGTGGCCACGGTGCCCTGGACGTCGGCCATGGGGATCGGGTCCATGTCGTCGATGGCCCCGCCCTCCATGGAGACCCGGGCGGGCGGGAGGTGGATGGCGCCCGAAGAGCGGTCCTTGGCGCCGACGAAGCCGAACTTCCAGTCCTCGGAGCGGCCGGCAGCGGAGGCCGACGGACGGGCCGGCTCGGGCCGGCGGGGCGGCTCGGGGGAGAGGTGGGCGCGCCACGCCAGGAACTTGCCGTAGGGGACCGGGGCCCCGGCCGCAGCCTGCTCGGCCACCGGGGAGTCGGGTTCGAAGGCGGCGATGGCCTCGGTGGTCTTGAACACCAGCGCGTCGGCGCCGTCGGCCAGCGACAGCAGCACGATGACCTGGCCGGGAGCGGCGCCGTCCAGCACGTCGGCCAGGACGAGCCCGGCCTGGGCAGCACCGGGGTTGCCGAGCGAGGCCGACAGGTCGTCGACCACCTTGGCGCCGTCGATGCCGGACTTCTTGGCCACGGCCTTGTTGGCCCGGCCGTGGGTGCCGGCCACGATCAGGGCGTCGACCCGGTCGGCCTCGATGCCGGCGTCCTTCAGGGCGTCGCGGAGGGCGGCCTGCCCGAGGGCGACGTACTTGTTCTCGCCGAACTTCTCCTCCCACTGCTTGGAGCGGGCGTCGCCGGGGGTGCGCCACCGGTCGAGGAACTCGTCGGTGGCGGTGCCCGAGCCGAGCAGCTCGGCGATGACCGGGCCGTCGGTCTCGTCGCCGATGAGCAGGGCGGCCCCGGCGTCGCCGCCGGCGGCCTCGTCGGCCGAGCCGGGGAGGCCGGTGCGGATGTCGGCGGTGACCACCAGGGCGGCGGGCCCGCCGGCCAGGGCGGCCCGGGTGGCGGCGATGCCGGAGCGGACGGCCCCGCCGAAGTCGGCGGCGATCACGTCGCCCGGCAGCAGCAGCGCGGCGTGGACGGTGGTGGCGTTGGTCTTGTCGACGTAGGCGGGGGTCACGGTGGAGAACCACACGGCCCCGGGGCGGGCGGTGGTGGACCGCAGCGCCCGGCGGGCCGCCTCCACCCCGAGGGTGGTGGTGTCCTCGTCGTAGCTGGCGACGGTCCGGGTGCCCTTGCCGCCGCCCGTGCCGGCGACCGCGGCGATGGTGGAGCGGTCGAGTCGACGGTGAGGCAGGTACGCCCCGTAGCTGATGATCCCACGCATGCCCGTCAGGCTAGAGGCAGATCTGACGACCCGTCAGATCCACGCCTGCTCCCCCGCTCCCGATGACGAACTTTCGATGCTCGACGTTGCCCTGCAACGGTTCGCATCGAAAGTTCGGGATCCGGCGGGGAGGACGGGGACGGGTTCGGTCATCGGGTGGGCATGATGGCGGGCGTGGCTGGAGCGAGACGTCCCGCGAACCAGGAGTGCCGGGCGCCGATCGTGCCGGGCGATCTCGACGAGGTGGAGCTCGACGGGCTCGACGACCACGACGGGTGGTCCGAGGCGGCGGTCACCGGGTACGCCGTGGCCGCCGACGCCGAGCACGTGCAGATCAGCCGCGGCACCATCGCCACCGCTCGGTTCACCGGGGCCAGCATCCGCAAGCTGGAGCTCACCGACGTGGCCGTGGCCAACACGGACTTCGCCGGCGCCGTGCTCGAGGACCTGTCGTGCCTCCGGGTGTCGTTCACCAACTGCCGGTTCTCCGGCGCCGACCTCGGTGGCGCGTCGCTGGCCGACGTGCGGTTCACGGACTGCCAGCTCGACGAGATCGGCCTGCGCCTGGTGCGCGCCGAGCGCCTGGTGGTGACGGGCGGGACGGCGGTGAAGGCCGACCTGTACCGGGCCGACGTGCCCGGCAGCCGCTGGCACGACGTGGACCTCACCGGGGCCGACCTGTCGGGCGCCCGCTTCACCCGGGTCCGGCTGCACGGCTCGACCATCGTCGACGTCCGAGGGGCCAAGGCCCTCCAGGGCGCGGTGATCGATCACCAGCAGGTCGTGCCCGTCGGCCTCGCCCTCATCGCCGACGCCGGCATCGAGGTGGACGACGACCGGTGACCGGCCCCTACCCTGAGCGGCCATGGAGCTCGGGGACATCGGGAACGAACAGGCGCTCGGCTTCGGCAAGCCGCTCGAGGGGATCCGCATCCTCGCGAGCAGATGCAGGCGCTGCCCTACGCCACCCAGCTGCTGGCCCGGCTCGGCGCCGACGTGGTGAAGGTCGAGCACCCCACCATGGGTGACTCGGGCCGCGGGTCCAGCCCGTTCATGCTCGACCCCGACGGCCGCAAGGTGGGTGCCACCTACCTGCGCAACAACTTCAACAAGCGCAGCGTCGGCATCGACCTCAAGGCCGAAGCGGGGCGCGAGCTGTTCCTGGACCTGGTGCCGCACTTCGACGTGGTGGCAGAGAACTTCAAGGCCGGCACGCTCGAGCGCCTCGGCCTGGGCTACGACGCCATCGCGGCGCGCCACCCGGGCGTGATCCACGTGTCCCTGTCGGGCTTCGGCAGCGACAGCCCCTACCAGCACTACCCGGCCTACGCCTCGATCGTGGAGGCCATGTCCGGCATCTACGCCTACAAGACGCCCGACGGCCCGCCCACCACCATCCCGGTCGGCGCGCTGGGCGACATCAGCAGCGCCCTGTTCGCCACCATCGGCATCCTCGTGGCGCTGCGCCACCGGGAGCGCACCGGCGAGGGCCAGCACGTCGACATCGCCATGCTCGACGCCATGGTCGCCATGACCGACCTGGTGATGAACCTGTGGTCGCTGGGCGCCCGCCAGGACCCCGAGAAGCCGCTCGGCCTCATCTGCGAGGGCTTCCGCTGCTCCGACGGCTACGTGGTGATGCAGGTCGTCCGGGAGCACCAGTTCACCAAGCTCGCCGATCTGGTGGGCAAGCCGGAGTGGCACGACGACCCTCGCTTCGCCGACCGCTACGGCTGGGAGCCGAACCTCGACGACGTCATCCGGCCGGCCGTGGAGGCGTGGTCGTCGCAGCGCACCCGGGCCGAGGCGGCGGAGGAGCTGGCGGCTGCGGGCATTGCGGCCGGGCCGAGCCAGACGGCGCCGGAGATCATCGCCGCCCCCCCCGTCGCCCTCCACAACAGGGTGGTGGAGATGCCCCGCCCCGAGGGGGTCGCCGAGCCGGTGCTGGTCCCCGGCAACCCGGTGAAGCTGTCGAAGGTGGCCGAAGGCCCCGAGACCCGCGTGCCGTGGCTGGGCGAGCACACCGACGAGGTCCTGGCGGCGGAGCTGGGCCTCGACGCCGACCGCCTCGACGAGCTCCGCGCCGACGGCGTGATCGGCTGAGGCAGGTCCGGCCGTGGACGATCAGGGCGACGACTGGGGCGACACCCTCGCGGGGTTCGACATCGGCGACCTGAACGCAGACCAGCGCCGGACCCTGTCCACCGACCTGGCCGACGCCGGCATCCTCCACGCGTTCATCGGGCCCGAGCTGCAGGGGCCGGCGTCGGAGTCCGAGCTGATCGAGCACCTCGTGGCCCAGGCCCGCCGCGGGGGCCGGCGGCGCGCGCCCGCGCAACCGGGCTCGCCGCCCGGGGTCGGGCGCCGGGCGCTGCGCCAGCCGTGGGGCGTGGTCCCGCCCGAGGCCGTGGGCCTGCCGATCTCGGCCCGCTGGCGCCGGTTCATCGCCTACCTGCTGGAGGCGATGGCGTTCGGTTCCGTGGCGGCGGTCATCCAGGTGTACTCGGTGGGTGGCGGCCAGCTGTTCGCGGTGGGGATCGGCTGGTTCAGCTCCATCGTGCTGGTGGCGCTGTTCGGGGCGTCGCTCGGGATGATGGTGTTCCGGATGCGCATCGTCTCGCTGGACGCGCCCGACCGGGTGGCGCCGGGCTGGGGCGTGGCCGTGGTGCGCTACCTGGTGGCCTGGTGGCCCGAGGTGATCCTGATCGTCCTCGACGTCTTCATGGACCTGCGGGACCTGCGGTGGCTGAGCTCGGTGATGCAGATCTGGCTGGTGATCTGCTTCCTGCCGATCATCTTGGACCCGGCCCGGCGCGGCCTGCACGACCGGGTGGCCGGCACCGTGGTCATCGACCTTCCCCGGCGCGCCGGAGGCTGAGCTGGACGGCGGCCACGGCGAGGTGCGTGGCGCTGGTGGGCACCGGACCGGCCGCCCCCGTCCTCAGGTCGTCGGCGGCGGCGCGCACGGCGTCGTGGCGGGCCGCATCGCCGGGGTCGCCGTGGGAGAACCGCCAGCGGCGGACCCGGTCGGCGATGGCGGCCTTGGTGGGCTCGTCGGGCTCGATCCCGGCGGCGGCGAAGACCCGGCAGTCGTAGGTGCGGCAGGTTCGAGGGCGGTGCTCGTAGATGGAGCAGGCGCCGTCGACCAGCATCGGGCAGCGGCCGTGCTCGTCGTAGCCGAGGAGCACGTGGCCCTTCGGCTGCCCCGGCGCCGGGAACCGCAGGGCCGCCGGGATGTGGGCCAGGGCGTCGGCCTCGTCGGGCCCGATGGCGATGAACTGCGACGACGTGCAGCATCCGGTGCAGGTCCCGCAGGGCACGTCGGCGTCGATCTCGCCGGCGAGGGTGGCGGGGAAGGCGTCGAGCCAGGCGCCGAGGTCCCCGGCCGGGATCGGGTCGTCGGGAGCAGACGGAGCAGCGGGATCGGTCATGGCTCGCGTGACGCTACGCACGGCGGGGGACGGAGTCGGGGCGTTTGTCCACCTCCCAGGTCGGCCGTATGATCCTGCGCTGATCTGACGACCCGTCAGATTCTTCGCGGCACGCCGCCGGAACCGGCCCAGGAGCACCCATGGACTTCGAGTTCTCCCCCGAGCAGCAGCAGTTCATCACCCAGGTCGAGGAGTTCCTCGACGCCAACGATGATCCGGACATCTTCGATGTCACCCGGGAGAACATGGCCCAGATCGTGGACACGCCGAAGCGGCGCGCGTTCATGGCCAAGCTCGGCGAGATGGGCTGGCTGGGCATGACCTGGCCCAAGGAGTACGGCGGCTCGGAGGGCGAGGGCGTCTACGAGTACCTGCTCAACGAGCGCCTCGCCGGTCGCGGCGGCCCCCAGATCGGCAAGGGCGTCGGCATCATCGGCAAGACGCTCATCGCCCACGGCAACGACTTCCTGAAGGAGACCTTCCTCCCGAAGATCCTCCGCAACGAGGTCGAGTTCGCGGTCGGCTACTCCGAGCCCAACGCTGGCTCCGACGCTGCCTCCATGCGCCTCAAGGGCGTGCGCGGCGAGCGCGACGGCAAGACCGGCTGGATCCTCAACGGCCAGAAGACCTGGACCACCTCGGCCCACTTCGCCGAGTGGTACTGGCTGGGCGTGCGCACCGACCCGGAGAACAAGCACCGCGGCATCACCCTGATGCTCGTGCCCATCGACCAGCCCGGCATCACCATCACCAAGATCGACACGATGGGCGGCGTCCCCATGGGCGACGAGCGCACCAACGAGGTGTTCGTCGACGACGTGTTCGTGCCCGACGAGTACGTGGTGGGCGAGGTCAACTCCGGCTTCCAGTACATCTCGCAGGCGCTGGACCTCGAGCGCTTCACCATGTTCACGTACTCGCCGATCCGCCAGCGCCTCGACGTGCTCGGCGACCACGTCCGCACCGCCACCCGCGACGGCGAGCCGCTCAAGGACGACCCGCTCGTGCGCCAGCGCCTCGCCCAGCTGGAGACCGAGGCCGAGGTGGCCCGGTGCATGGGCCTGCGTGTGGTCAGCGAGTCCATGAAGGCCGACGAGAAGCCGGGCACGCCCCCGCCCACCGTCGAGTCCTCGCAGTACAAGCTGTTCGCCACCGAGTTCTCCAAGCGCCTCGCCGACGCCTCCATGGACCTCGGCGCACCCGGCACCCAGCTGCGGGTCAAGACCGAGGACGCACCGATGGACGGCCGGGCCGAGAGCACGTACCGGTACACGGTCATCGACACCATCGGTGGCGGCGCCAGCGAGATCCAGAAGAACGTGATCGCCCGCCGCGGCCTCGGGCTCCCGAAGAACTTCTGATCGTGTCGTCCCCGCTCGACGGCATCACCGTCCTCGACCTGGCCAGCGTCGGCCCGGCCGCCCGCACCTCCCGGTGGCTGGCGGACTTCGGCGCGCGGGTCATCAAGGTGGGGCCGACGCCGAAGCAGTCGGGCGTGCAGATCGTGCCGCCGTTCTACGCGTACGGAGGCCACCGCGGCATGGAGCGGATCCTGCTGGACCTCAAGGCCGACGCCGGCCGCGCCGCGTTCCTCAAGCTGGCCGAGACGGCCGACGTGGTGATCGAGAGCTTCCGGCCCGGCGTGGTCGACCGCCTCGGCATCGGCTTCGACGCCGTGGCCGCCGTCAACCCGGGCGTCGTCTACTGCTCCACCAGCGGCTACGGGCAGACCGGCCCCAAGAGCCAGTGGGCCGGCCACGACATCAACTACCTGGCGGTCAGCGGCTACCTCGACTGCTCGGGCCGCAACGCCGAAGGCGGACCCGCCCTGCCCGGTGCCACCGTGGCCGACAGCGCGGCGGGCGGCATGCACGCCGTCATGTCGATCCTCGCTGCCCTCGTGGCCCGCAACGCCAGCGGCCAGGGCCAGCACCTCGACGTGGCCGTGGCCGACGGCGCCGTCGCCCTCATGTCGCTCTACGTCGACGAGTACCTGGCCACCGGCACGGTCCCGGGCCCGGGGCACAACATCCTCACCGGCCGGTACGCCTGCTACGACGTGTACCGCTGTGCCGACGACCGGTGGGTGGCCGTCGGCGCCATCGAGCCGCACTTCTACGCCAACCTCTGCAAGCTCATCGGCTGCGAGCAGTGGCTCGCCCACCAGCTCGACGACGACGTGCAGGACCAGGTGCGGGCGGACTTCGCCGCCGCCTTCGCCACCCGGACCATGGACGAGTGGGTCGACGAGCTCGGCCCCGCCAACACGTGCGTCTCGCCCGTGGCCACCGTGCCCGAGCTGGTCGAGGACGATCACTTCCGGGACCGCGACGTCATCATCACCGCCCACCGCCCCGGCCACGACGCGTTCGAGCAGGTGGGCTTCGTGCTCGCCGGCATGGACCACGGCCAGCACGCCCCCGTCGTGCGCGACGGCACCCTCACCGACACCGACGACCTGCTGGCCGCGGTCGGCTACGACGCCGACGCCATCGCCACCCTCCGATCCGAAGGAGCCGTCGCATGAGCGACCCCACCTCCACCGACGCCGTGGACCTCCCGCCCGAGGTGGCGGCGGTCATCGGCCAGTACCAGTACACCGAGACCGGCGAGTTCCCCGCCGAGCAGGGCTACATCTGGACCAGCTGCTCATCGGTCGAGAACGGCAACCCGCTGTTCTGGGATGCCGACGTGGCCGCCGAGATCACCGACGGCCCCATCGCCCCGCCCACCATGCTCTCGGTCTGGTTCCGCCCCCACAACTGGGCGCCCGGGCGCACCGAGCAGGCGCTGCCCCTGCAGGTCCACTTCGACCTGAAGGCC
The DNA here is from genome assembly GCA_937926025.1 of uncultured Acidimicrobiales bacterium. GTDB lineage: Bacteria > Actinomycetota > Acidimicrobiia > Acidimicrobiales > Iamiaceae > Aquihabitans. The sequence continues at coordinate 11,757 of CALANQ010000184.1, read as the reverse complement.
GCGTTCGACCTGCCCGAGGCGGTGATGACCGACAACACCATCGTCTTCCACGAACCGGTGCGCCCCGGCGACGTCCTCACCACCCGCCAGGTCCTCCGCTCGGTCAGCGGCCCGAAGACCACCAAGCTCGGCACCGGACGGTTCTGGGTGATCGACGTCGAGTACCTCAACCAGCGCGACGAGCTGGTCGGCGTCGAGAGCTACACCGGCTTCGGCTACCGGAGGGATGCGGCATGACCGACGACCTGCTCCTCAGCGACGTCACGGCCGGGGACACCCTGCCCGGGCTACGACGTCACCGCCACCACCGTGGTCCTCGGCGCCCTCGCCACCCGCGACTGGCGGCCCATGCACCACGACTACGACTTCGCCGTCAACCGCAACGGCACCCAGGACATCTTCCTGAACACCCCGAACCAGGCCGCCTGGTTCGAGCGCTACGTCACCGACTGGACCGGCCCCAAGGGCCGCCTCGGCCGGATGAAGTTCCGCATGAAGGGGTCCGTGTACCCCAAGGACCGCATGGTGTTCACCGCCACCGTCGAGGACGTCTCCACCGACGACACCGGCTGCGGCTGGGTGTCGCTGCTCGTGACCCTCGCCGTCGACGGCGTCACCAAGACCGACTGCTCCGTGCGCGTGGCCCTGCCCACCGCTCCCGACGACAACCCCTGGGCCCGCCGCGGCGACCAGTGGCAGCCCTGAGAGGAACGAACCGATGGACCTGGATTTCTCCGAAGAACAGGACATGCTGCGCGAGATGGTGCGCGGCCTGTGCAGCACCGCCTCGTCGCTCGAGCAGGTGCGCGAGCTCGAGGACGACCCCACCGGGTTCTCCCCCGAGTTCTGGCAGCAGCTGGCCGACCTGGACCTGCTCGGCCTCATGATCCCCGAGGCGTACGGCGGCTCCGGCATGACCGCGCTCGAGGGCGCCGTCGTCTACGAGGAGCTGGGCCGGGCCCTCGCCCCGTCGCCCCACTTCGTGAGCGCCGTGCTCAGCGCCGGGCTGCTCCTCCGGGCCGGCACCGAGGACCAGAAGCAGGACCTCCTCCCGCTGATCGCCAAGGGCACGGCCATCGCCACCACCGCCTGGCTGGAGCCGAACAACGGCTTCGGGCCCAAGGGCGTGCAGGTCGAGGCCCGCGCCGACGGCGACGGGTTCCTCCTCACCGGCACCAAGTGGCACGTCCCGTTCGCGGCGGCCGCCACCCACCTGGTGGTGCTCGCCCGCACCGGCACCGGGCCCACCGACATCGACCTGTTCCTGGTGGACCCGAAGGCCGAGGGCGTCACCCTCACCCAGATGTTCTCCATCGCCTCGGACTGCCAGTACCAGGTGCAGCTCGACAGCGTGGCCGTGCCCGCCTCGGCCCGCATCGGTGCCGCCGGCTCCGGCTGGGCCACCTGGGACGCCGTGCTCGACGAGGGCCTCGTGTTCCTCGCCGCCCAGGCCATCGGCGGCGCCGCCTACGCCCTGGAGATCACCGTCCAGTACGCCAAGGACCGCGAGCAGTTCGACAAGCCGCTCGGCGCCTTCCAGGCCATCTCCCACTACCTGGCGGACGCCGCCACCGCCGTCAACGGCGGCCGCATCCCCGTGTACGAGGCCGCCTGGTCCCTGGCCAACGGCCGCCCGGTCGAGGGCAAGGACGTCTCGACCCTGGCCCCGCTGGCGAAGCTGTTCGCCTGCCAGACGTTCCGCAACACCACCGCCATGGGCGAGCAGGTCTTCGGCGGCGTGGGCTTCACGCTCGAGTACGACATCCAGCTGTACTTCCGCCGCGCCAAGGCGCTCCAGATCTCCTGGCTCGACGACCCCGCCCTCCGCGAGAAGGTCGCCGTCCAGACCCTCGACGTTCCCGCCTGAGGGGCCACCCACCACCTCGAGCCCACCCACCACCCTCGAGGTCGAACCGCCTCCGGCTCGAACTTCGTGTGGATCCGGTCTGCGTCCGCACCAGATCGACACGAACGTCGATCGGATCAGGCGCCTCGGTTCCAACCTCGTGTGGCTGCGGTGTCCTCGTGAGACAGATCCACACGAAGTTCGGATCGGGCGACGCGGCGCGGGCAGGCTGACGGGATGGCAGTCGGTCGGTTCGCCCCCAGCCCGACGGGGGACCTGCACCTCGGCAACCTGCGCACCGCCCTGGTGGCGTGGCTGTTCGCCCGATCCGCCGGGTCGGGGTTCATGGTGCGGATGGAGGACCTGGACCGGGTGCAGGCGTCGGCCGACCACGAGCGGTCGCAGCTGGCCGACCTGGCGGCGCTCGGGCTGGACTGGGACGGCGAGGTCGTGCGCCAGAGCGAGCGCTTCGACCGTTACGAGGCGGCCATCGCCCAGCTCGACGCGGCTGGCCTCACCTATCCGTGCTCCTGCACCCGGCGGGAGATCCGCGAGGCGTCCGCCGCTCCCCACGGCGACCCGTCCCCCGAGGGCGCCTACCCGGGGACCTGCCGGGACCTGACCGCCGCCGAGCGCGCCGAGCAGGCCGCGTCGGGCCGACCCCTGGCCCTGCGCCTGCGGGGACCGGGGACCACCGTCACCGTCCGCGACGACCTGATCGGCGAGGTCACCGCACTTGTCGACGACGTGGTCCTGCGCCGCAACGACGGCGTGCCCGCCTACAACCTGGCCGTGGTGGTGGACGACGCCGCCCAGGGTGTGGAGCAGGTGGTGCGGGCCGACGACCTGGCCAGCTCCGCTCCCCGCCAGCGCCACCTCGCCGAGCTCCTCGGGCTGCCACCCGTGGCCTACGCCCACGTCCCCCTGGTCCTCGGCCCCGGCGGTCACCGCCTGGCCAAGCGCGACGGCGCCGTCACCCTCGCCGACCAGCTCGCCCGGGGCCGCACCCCCGAAGCCGTCGTCGGCATCCTGGCCCAGTCCCTCGGCCTGGTCGCCGACGCGACCCCCTGCCGCCCTGCCGACCTCGTCACCCGCTTCGACCCCACCCGCATCCGCCCCACCCCCTGGACCTGGTCCGACACCCCCTGACCCACCCGGCCCCGCCCGATCGGGTCACGGGTGGTTGCGGTGGCCGCATCGGTGACCCGATCGTCGATGGCGGTACGGTCCTCGGCATGGCTGAGACCCACATCGCCGGGGAGACCGCGATCGTGCTGATCGCGCACGGGAGCCGGACCGTGTCGGCCAACAAGGCGCACCGGAAGATGGCGGTGGACCTCGAGGCCATGCTCGGCATGCCGGTGTGGGCGGCGTTCCTGGAGCTGGCCGATCCGCTGATCCCGGCCGCCATCCACCAGGCCACCTCGGCCGGGGCCACCAAGGTGCTGGTGCTGCCGTACTTCCTGTACCCGGGCCGGCACCTCAGCCTGGACATCCCCGAGCTGGTGGCCACCACGGCCGCCATGCACCCCGACGTCGAGGTCGTGATGATGCCCGGCTTCGGCGAAGCCCCCGCCGTGCTCGGCCTCCTGGTCGCCCAGGTCCGCCGCGCCAACGCCCGCTGACCCCGGGTTCCGGGTCATCTGAGCCGCGTGGGGCGGCCTGAGCGACCCGAGATCGGCGCGGAGTCAGTCGACGATGACGACGGGGGTGCCCTGGCGGGCGAGGGGGATCAGCGCGGTGATGTCGTCGTTGGACATGCGGACGCAGCCGTGGCTGGCCGGGGTGCCGATGAGCTCGGGCCGGTTGGTGCCGTGGATGGCGATCTGGCCGTTGCCGCCGCCGAAGGTCTCGTACACGTTGGAGAAGCCGGTGACGCTGATCTGGAAGGGCCCGTAGGGCCCGTTCGGGTTGGTGGGCCGGGTGAGGATGTCCGTGTAGAAGGCGCCGGTGGGCGTGGGCGACGACGCCTTCCCGGGGGCCACCGAGGCGGTGAAGATCGGCGTCTCGCCGTGGAACACGGTGAGCTTCTTGGCGCCGAGCTCGATGAGGATGTGGTTGTCGACCGTGCGCAGGGCGACGTCGGACTTCTTGATCCAGGCGGTGGCCCCGTTGGGGCGCTGGTTGATCTGCACCTGCAGCCAGTCGCCCTTCTGCTCGCGCACCAGGAACACCAGCTTGAACCCCTCGAGCGTGGGGTTGGGCAGCGTGCGCCCGGTGGGCACCGGCTTGCCGGGCTCCTGGTAGAGCGCCACGTTGGGGACGATGGCGTCGGCGGCCGTGAAGTGATCGGGCCACGGCGGGCCGATGGGCCCGGAGATGCTGAGGCCGGTGGCCGGGTCCAGGTTGGAGGGGGCGGTGGTCGTGGTGGTGGTGGTCGTCGTGGGCCACTTGCCCTGGACCGCGGGCGCCTCGGCGGCGGGCAGCGCCAGCGAGGCCCGCACGGCCTGCGGTTCGTCGTCGCGCGACTGCTGCCAGATGATCCCGCCCACTGCGAGCGCCCCGACCGCCACGACCACGAGCGCGACGAGGCCGCGTCGCGAGCGGAGCGAGGGGCCGGCCATGGACGTCAACGCTACCGATACCGGACGTCCGTCCGACGGGCGGCTACTCGACGATGGTGTACGCCGGGTTGAGCACGACCATGCGGCCCCGCTCGGTGCGGCCCACGCCGTCGACCACGATGCGGCGACCGCAGTCGACGCCGCCCAGCCGCTTGCGGCCGGTGAACACGGCGACGGCCCGCCCGCTGCCGTCGCTGAAGGTGACCTCGAGCGACGGGGATCCGGCCCGGGGCACCACCTGCAGGCCCTGGACCTCGCCGGCGAGCAGCACCGGGGTGCGCGTCGGTGCTTCCGAGATGGGCTGGACGCCGAGGTCCGCGAGGCGGCCCTGGAGCCGCTCGCCCTCGATGTCGTCGATGGTCTGCGAGAGCTTCTTGCGCAGGTTCTTCAGCACGGCGCCCACTGTCGCACGGTCGGTGCCGGAATGGCAACGGGTACGGTGCCCCGACCGACCGTCGACGCGAGGAGATCGCCATGGGGTTCCTGGACAAGGCCAAGGATGCGCTGCAGGGCAAGTCCGACGAGGCGGCGAAGGCCCTCGACAAGGCGGGGGACCTCGTCGACAAGCAGACCAAGGGCAAGTACAGCGACAAGATCGATCAGGCCGTCGACAAGGCGTCCGACGTCCTCGACGACATCGACAAGAAGAACGACCACAAGACCGACAAGAAGAAGTAGCCCGCACCCCATCGGGGCGACGGCGAGCGCTCGCCCGCCGTCGGGACCTCGCCGCTACCCGAGGAGGGTGGTGACGACGTCGTCTTCGGCGTCGGGGGTGGTGAGCACCAGGACCTCGTCGCCGCCGCGCAGCACGGTGTCGCCCCGGGGGACGATGACGTGGTCGTCGCGGATGATGGCCACCACGGTGGAGTCCCGGGGGAGGCCCAGCTCGGCCAGGTCCTTGCCGTTGGCCGGCGAGTCCGGGGCGAGGGTGGCCTCCGACAGGCGGGCCCGGCCGCCCTCGAACGACAGCAGGCGCACCAGGCTGCCCACCGACACGGCCTCCTCGACCAGAGCGGTGAGCAGGTGCGGGGTGGAGACGGAGACGTCGACGCCCCACATCTCGTTGAACATCCACTCGTTCTTCGGGTTGTTCACGCGGGCCACGACGCGGGGCACGGCGAACTCCTGCTTGGCGAGGAGCGAGATGACCAGGTTGTCCTCGTCGTCGCCGGTGACGGCGGCGACGACGTCGGCCTTGTCGACCTCGGCCCGGGCGAACTCGGAGACCTCGCAGCCGTCGGCGGCGATCCACTGCACGCCGGCCGGCTCGCCGGCGGCTTCGGCCTCGGCGACGCGGTCGGCGTCGACCTCGACGATGACCACGTCGTGACCGGCCTTGGCCAGGTCCTCGGCGATGAACGTGCCGACGTTGCCGCCGCCTGCGATGACGACCCGCATCAGTGCGAACCTCCCGTGGGGGCACCGTTGAGGTGCTTGTCGAAGAACTCGATGGAGCCGCCGTCGACGCTGACGTGGACGAGATCGCCCTCCTGCAGCACGGTGTCGGGGCCGGCGACGGCGCCTTCGCCGAGGCGGGTGACGACGGCGATGCGGGCGTGGCCGGCCACGTCGAGCTCGCCGACCTTGTGCCCGGCCCAGTGGGCGGGGACGGGGCGCTCGATCAGGCAGACCTTGGCGCTGCCGTCGATCCACTCGGCGGAGGGCCGCTCGGGGAGGATCCGCTGGAGGACCCGCTCGGTGGCCCACTCGACGGTGGCGATGGTGGGCACGCCGAGGCGCTCGTAGATCTTGGCCCGGCGCGGGTCGTAGATGCGGGCGATGACGTTGTTGATGCCGAACGTCTCCCGGGCGACGCGGGCGACGAGGATGTTGGAGTTGTCGCCGTTGGTGACGGCGGCCAGGGCGCTGGCCTCTTCGATGCCGGCGGCCTTGAGACGGTCCCGGTCGAAGCCGACGCCGAGCACGGTCTTGCCCGCGAAGCCCTCGGGCAGGCGCTCGAACGCCTTGCGGCGGCGGTCGACCACGGCGACCGTGTGGCCGCTCTCCTCGAGGGTGCGGGCCAGCCCGGAGCCGACCCGACCACATCCCACTACGACGACGTGCACTGCGCTCACCTCACCTTGGTGCCCGGGAGGGCACGGCGGCTGAGCCTAAACCCGCGGGAAGCAGGGCCGCACCCTGACGGAAGCCTGTCGCGGCGTGCTCGCGAGCCGCTCGACGCCGCGGTGGCATCTTCGCGATGGACTACATCGCGCGGCTTCGGGGACCGTACGATCCCCCCGTGACCTCGCCCTTCAAGCGCCTCCTGGTCGGCAAGCCCATCGCCTCCAGCGAAGAGCAGCACCAGCGGATCGGCAAGCCCGTCGCCCTGGCCGTCTTCGCGTCCGACGCCGTGTCGTCGACGGCGTACGCGACCGAGGAGATGATGCTCGTCCTGCTGACGGCCGTCGTCTTCCCGCAGGCCCTCAACTACCTGGTCCCCATCTCGGTGGCGGCGGTCATCCTGCTCGTCATCGTGGGCATCAGCTACGTGCAGACGATCCACGCCTACCCCGATGGCGGCGGCGCCTACGTGGTGAGCCGGGAGAACATCAGTCCCCTCGCCTCGCTGGTGGCCGGCGGCTCGCTGCTCGTCGACTACACGCTCACGGTGGCGGTGTCGATCTCGTCGGGCGTGCTGGCCATCGGCTCGGCGTTCAACTTCAACGACAACACGGCGGCGCGCATCGGCCTGGCCCTGTTCTTCCTCGCGATCATGTGCCTGGGCAACCTGCGCGGGTTGAAGGAGTCCGGCAAGGTCTTCGCCGTCCCGACGTACTTCTACGTGGTGATGCTGGCCACCTTCCTGCTGGTCGGCTTCTACAAGCTGTTCACCGGCAACCTGCACGAGCTGGCCGACAGCGCTGAGCTGGCCAAGCACTTCGACGAGAACCACGACCTGATGGCCAGCGCCACCCTGTTCGTGCTGCTGCGGGCGTTCAGCTCCGGCGCCGTGGTGCTGTCCGGTGTGGAGGCCATCTCCAACGGCGTGCCGGCGTTCAAGAAGCCGGAGTCCCGCAACGCCTCGCAGACCCTGGCGATGATGGCCGGCATCCTGGCCGTCGGCTTCCTCGGCATCTCGACGCTGGCCCACCACATGAAGCCGGTGGTCGACGAGGGCGGCCAGACGGTCCTGGCCCAGATGGCGGTCGGCGTCTTCGGCGGCCACAACCTGTTCTTCTACGGCCTGCAGTTCGCCACCTTCGCCATCTTGGTGATGGCGGCCAACACGGCGTACGCCGACTTCCCCCGGCTGAGCTCGCTGATCGCCCGCGACGGCTACCTGCCCCGCCAGCTGGCCAACCGGGGCGACCGCCTCGTGTTCTCCAACGGCATCCTCGCCCTGTCGGCGATGGCGGCGGTGCTGATCATCGTGTTCCGGGCCGAGGTGTCCGCCCTGATCCCGCTGTACGCGGTGGGCGTGTTCACCGGCTTCTCGCTGAGCCAGTTCGGCATGATCAAGCACCACCTGAGCCTCCGCGAGGAGCACTGGCGCCGGGGCCTGGTCATCAACGCCGTCGGCTGCTTCGCCACCACCGTGGTGCTGCTGGTCGTGGTGGTCTCGAAGTTCACCATCGGTGCGTGGATCCCGGTGGTGGTCATCCCGATCATCGTGCTGATCTTCCGGCGGATCCACCGCCACTACGCCCGCATGGACAAGCGCATGGCCGCGGCCCCGGGCGAGAAGGTGCGCCGCCGCACCAACACCGTGGTGGTGCTGGTGGGCAAGGTCACCAAGGGTTCGCTCACCGCCATCGCCTACGCCCGGTCGCTGAACCCGGACCGGCTGATCGCCGTCACGGTGGTGTCGTCACCGGAGGAGCAGGAGCGCATCACCCAGCAGTGGGAGGACCACCAGATCCCGGTGGAGCTCCGAGAGCTGTACTCGCCCTACCGCGAGTTGTCGCGCCCGATCATGAGCTTCATCGACGAGCTCGACTCGTCGCACGAGGACGACTTCGTCACGGTGATCGTCCCGGAGTTCGCGCTGGACCACTGGTGGCAGCAGCTGCTCCACAACCAGAGCGCGCTGGTGCTGCGGACCCGCCTCCGCAACCGCCCGAACACGGTGGTCACCTCGGTGCCCTTCCACGTGGACGAGGCCGACCCGGAGGGCGAGATCGTCGCCGCCGGCCCCGGCGACTGACCGCTGGGCGGGCTACGAGAACATCATCAGCCACTGCTCGAGGGAGCTGGGCCGGAACACCACGTTGCGGCTGCGGGTCTCGGCCATGGTGGCGGACGGCTTCTCGCTGTAGAGGTGCCCGGGGTAGAGGACGGCGTCGTCGGGGACCTGCCCGAGGCGCTGGGTCAGCGAGTAGTACATCTGCTCCGGGTCGCTGCCGGGCAGGTCGGTGCGGCCGCACCCGTTGAGGAACAGGGTGTCGCCGGCCACGAGCTTGCCGTCCACCAGGAAGCACTGGCTGCCGGGGGTGTGGCCGGGCGTGTGGATCAGCGTGATGGGGATGTCTCCGACCATGACGGTGTCGCCGCTGGCGTGGCCGACCAGGTGGGACTCGGTGACGCCGGTGGTGCGGGTGACCCAGTCGACCTCCTCGGCCTGGAGGTGGATGGGCACCTGGACCAGCTCGAGCAGCTCGGCGATGCCGGTGATCTCGTTGCCGAAGAGGTTGCCGCCCACGTGGTCGGCGTGGAAGTGCGTGCCGAGGGCGCCCGTGAGGGTCATGCCGTCGGCGGCGAGCAGGTCGAGGATGGCCTGCGGGTCGTAGGCGGGGTCGATGACCACGGCCTCGCCGGTCTCGCGGTCGCCGACGACGTAGACGAAGTTGACCATCTGCTGGGCGATCGGATCGTCCTCGGCGATGTCCATGCCGGCGAGGATCTGGCGGAAGTAGACGCGGGAGGTGTCGGCCATGCCCCGCATCGTACGGTCAAGAGCCATCGAGCAGGACGGTGCGCAGCACGGCCTTGAACCGCTGGTCGAACCGTTCCTCGTCGGCGCGGAGGTCGGCGCCAGGCCAGGAGGCGGGCAGCAGCTCGACGGGCAGGAGCGGATCGGCCTGGAGGTGGCGCAGCACCGCGGCCGAGGTCACGAAGCCATCGGCCAGGGCCCGGCCGTCGCCGTCGTCGAGGCGCGCCTGGAGCGGTGCGAGCTCGGCGCGGAGCGCGGTGGCGGCCTCGGCCCAGCCGTCGAGGTCCCAGAGCGAGCGGGCGAGGACGGCGGGGTCCACGGCCGGGTCGAGGGCACCGGTCAGCCCGACGACCGCCTCAGGGAGCGGGGCGGTGAGGTTGTCGGGCCGCAGCCACACCCCGTCGCGAAGCTCGCCGAAGCGCAGGCCGGTCATCGCCCGGCGCAGGTCGGCCCGGTCGGCGGCGGCCCGGGCCTCGCCGGGCACCAGCGCCGTGCGCCAGGTGCCGTCCCAGGGGCGGGTGGTGCCGGTGCGGGACACGGTCTGGCGGGCCTGGCGCTGGAGGAGGTGGCCGGCCAGGCGGTACCCGTCGCCGTCGGGTTCGAGCTCCCCGGCGGCCACCATGCGGGACATGGCCACCCGGGCGGTGCCGGCGCTGACGCCGAGCAGCTCGGCGCTGGCGACCAGGGACCGGGTGGGGAGCGAGGGCGGGTCGACGCCGAGGAGCGTGGAGGCGATGACGGAGCGGGCCGTGAGGCGGGGCCGATCGGGGGTGTTACGTCTGGACGCCATCTGATTCGTCAACGTAACATGTGGAAATGGTCGCCCCCACCCGCACGTTCGCCACCGGCGGCATGGTCCCGCCGGACTCGGCGCTGCCCGACGTGCTGCCCACCGACCGGCTCTCGGCCACCGGCATGGCGCTCCCCGCGGTGCGCGAGCCGCTGCGCCGCATCGCCAGCTGGCGCAACGCCGGGTCCGTCGCCGCCCTGTGGCTGGTGATCATCGCCCTGTTCGCGGCCGCCTCCTGGTGGGCCAACCCGTTGGGCTACGCCGCGCTGTTCGTGCTGATGGGCCCGATGTTCGCCCGGCTCGCCATCCTCGGCCACGAGGCCGCTCACCGGCTGCTCTTCCGCAACAAGCGGGCCAACGACCTGGTGGGCCGCTGGCTGCTCGACTACCCGGCGTTCGTCCCCTTCGACGTCTACCGACGGGTGCACTTCGCCCACCACAAGGACGAGTTCGGCCCCAACGAGCCCGACATCCCGCTCTACGCCGGCTACCCGATCGCGGCCGCGTCGTGGCGCCGCAAGCTCCTGCGCGACGCCACCGGCAGCTCGGGCTGGAAGAACCTGAAGCCGCTGTTCACCTCGTGGCGGTCCAAGCAGGCCCGTCCGGTGGTGGCCCGCATCTGGGCGACCCAGCTGGTGATCTGGGCGGCCATCTGGGTGGGCACCGGCCGCTGGTGGCTGTACCCGCTGTGCTGGGTCGGGCCGTGGATGACGGTGTGGCGGGTGCTGAACCGGCTGCGCGCCATCGCCGAGCACGGGGGCATGGAGCGCAGCAAGGACCGGCGCCGCACCACCCACCACATCCGCCAGAGCTGGGCCGCCCGGTTCTGGATCGTGCCGTACCGGACCGGCTGGCACCTGGCCCACCACACCGACATGGGCGTGCCGTGGCGCAACCTGCCCGCCTACCACCGGGAGCTGGTGGACAGCGGCTGGGTCACCGAGGCGTACGTGTACCCGAGCTACTGGCAGTTCTGGAAGGCCTGCGCCTCCGCCTAGCCACCCGCGCGCTGTCCGATCCGGCAACACTGGTGCCGTGTCGCGCGTGAAGATCTGGTCCCACCTCGTCGTGGTGTTGTCGATCCTGGTGGTGGGCGGGCTCGCCCTCACCGGCTTCATCGGCGAGAACGCTCGCGACGAGAAGATCGAGCAGCTCCAGGTGGTGGTGTCCGCGGCGGGCGACAACGGCGTCCGCATCACCGAGACCATCGACCAGGACTTCGGCACCAACAGCAAGCACGGCCCCCAGCTGGTGGTGCCCAACGACTTCGGCCAGGTGTCCGACGTGACGGCGGCGTCCGACGATGCGCCGCACAACGTCTACCTCGACGACACGTACCTGAACGGGCAGTCCGCCACCCAGATCCGCGTCGGGGACCCGGACATCACCGTCTCCGGCCAGCACCGCTACACGATCTCCTACGTGCTGCCCACGGCCCGGTACGCCGGGCCGACGTTCTCGCTGGACGTGGTGGGCGCGGACTCCGAGATCCCCATCGAGGACGTGACCGTCGTGTTCGACGGGATCACCCTGGACGATCCCGAGTGCACCGTGGGCCGCGCCGGCTCCGACGACCCGTGCGCCTTCGAGAAGGGGGCGCCGCTCCGCCTCTCCTACGACCGCCTCGACGCCCGGGAGGGCATCACCGTGTCGGGTGACGTGGCGGAGTGGCGGGCGGGGG